>NZ_QHLL01000011.1 GCF_006864535.1 Campylobacter sp. MIT 12-8780 | reverse complement strand
TAAAGAGCAAACTGCAGGTATTACTCAAATCAATGAAAGTGTAGCTCATATAGAAAGTGTAACTCAAGATAATGTGAAGATTGCTAATGATAGTTCTGTTATTTCTGATACTGTTAATAGTATTGCAAAAAATATACTTGAAGATGCTCGGAAGAAGAAGTTTTAATATTAAAGCATAAGTAGCTTTTAAACTTTTAAATCAAACCTTAAACTTGATTTGAGTTTAAGGTTTGGGTGTTGTGTTTATTGTTTTACCTTGCTTTCAAGCATTGTTTTAAAATCTTTAATTGAATTTGTGATATTTGGGCTTATGCGAAGTAGGGTATGCACTTTTTCATAAACATATAAATTGTTATTTTTATAGGCTTTTGTGTGTTTTAAGATAGGATTTTGATCAACTAAAGCTTTTATATCAGTAGCTTGAAGCCCTATGATTAAAAGGTCTGGGTCCTTATCAAGTATGTATTCGCCTGAGATCATCGGTCTTTGAATATCACTTTTTGGGGTAAGGTTTTCAATGCCTAAAAGTCTTAAGATATCAGCAATCATAGAATTATCTGAAAATGCCATTAAAGGATTGCTTGAGAAAAGAAAAATGGCATTTTTATGAAGTGGACTTTTGCTGAGTTCTTCAAGCTCTTTTTTGGTTTTAGCAATTAAAGCTTGTCCTTCTTTGACTTTGTTAAGATATTTGGCTAAAGTTTCTATGTTTTTATACATATCATCAAGCCTTGAAGCCTCCATATATAAGGTTTTTACGCCTAAATTCTTTAATCTTGGCTCCAAAGCTAAAGAATATGAGCTTAAGATAACTAGGCTTGGTTCAAGCGCAAGGATTTTTTCAACTGAAGGATTTGAAAAGCTTCCTACGCTTTCAAGTTTGCTTGTTTTTTCGGCTGGATAGATATTGCTGTGTTGAAGGCTTGCTATGCCTTTGATGCTTTCTTCAGCTCCTAGCATATAAATGATTTCTATGCTGGCTGGATCAAGCACAACTAAACGCTCTTCTTTGGCAAGTGCAAAGCTAAGCAAACATGTTAATATACAAAGTATTTTTTTCATCATTTTTCCTTTAAAGGTAAGATATAAGGTTGATTATTTTGAAGCAAAACTTCACAATTTAAATCATAAATTTCTTTTAAAATCTCTTTTGTAAAAAGTTCTTTTGTGCTACCTTTATAACGAAGCTTTCCTTCTTTTAAAAAGATAATTTCATCACAAAACATAGACGCAAGATTTAAATCATGTAAGATAGCCACCACAGTGATCTTTTGCTTTTTAAGCAAATTTTCACACAAGCTTAAAAGTTCGATAGCATAGTTCATATCAAGGGCTGAGGTTGGTTCATCTAAGAGTAAAATTTGAGGCTTTTTCAGCAAGGCTCTAGCTAAAAGCACCCTTTGAAACTCGCCACCGCTTAAAGAAAGTATATTTCTTGTAAGAAATTTTTCAATCCTTACTTGCTCGGCAACTTCTTGCATTTGCTCTAAATCCTGCTGAGTATAGCTTGCAAAAGCACTTTGTAAAGCAGAATAACGTCCCATAAGCAAGACATCTTGAACAAGTAAAGGCATCATGAGTTCTGATTTTTGTGGCACAAAGCCTATGATTTTTGCAAGCTCTTTTATACCATAATCTTGCACTTTTTTATCAAAAAAATAAATACTTCCACTACTTGGCTTTAAAATTCCAAGCATATTTTTCATCAAAGTGCTTTTACCAGAGCCATTTGGTCCTAAAATTCCAAAAAAAGCACCTTCTTCAATCTTAAAACTCAAGCTTTCAAGCAAGGGTTTATGCTCATAGGCAAAAGATAAATTTTCTATATTTATACTCATAAAAACCGCCTTGCTTTAAGAGCAAGCATTAAAAAAATCGGTGCTCCAAATAAAGAAGTGATAATGCCTATAGGGATTTCAACAGGAGCAAGAGCTGTCCTTGCTAAACAATCACAAAAAAGTAAGAAAAGCCCACCAAGTAAGGTGCAAAGCGGTAAAACAAGGATATTGTTATAATTTTTAAGCATTAAACGCACGATATGAGGCACGATAAGCCCCACAAAGCCTATAAGTCCGCTAAAAGCTACGCCAAAAGCAACAGCTAAAGATGAGACTATGAGTAAATTTCTTTTCACTTTGCTTGCATCAACGCCTAAATTTCTTGCTTCATCATCACCACTTAAGATAATGTTAAGTTCGTTTTTATGAGCGTAAAAATACAATAAACAAAAACACAATGGCACAAGCAAAATAGCTATCTTATCCCAGCTTGCAAGCCCTAAATAACCCATAAGCCAAGCCATAACCTTAAAGCTATTTTCGCCTATATAATACACAAAAAATGAAGTAAAAGCCCCTAAAAATGATGATACAGCTATACCGATGATGAGTAAAGTGGCTATGCTTGAGCGTTTAGACATTTTAAAGATAAGCAAGGCAAACAAACAACAACACGCAAAACCAAAAAATCCATAATAATAATCAGGCACCTTAAGCATATAGGCTAAAACTGCCCCAAAAGTCGCAGCTGAAGCTATGCCGATGATATAAGGATCAGCGATTGGGTTTGAAAATATAGTCTGAGTTACTGCTCCAGAGCTTGCTAAGAGCATACCGATAAGTATAGCCATGACAAGACGGGGCATTCTGGATTCAAGGACTATTGTTCTTAGTTTTGAATCCTCATCAAAAAGCGCAGTGACAATCTCTGTAAAGCTAGCTTGTGATTCACCAATGTTTAAGGCAATAAGAAAAATGACTATATAAGCAAAGATAATGAAAATAAAGCTTATAAATAAACGCTTAGAAATCATAAAAACCATTCTTAGTTGTGATTTGTTTTATCAATTTAAAACAAAGTATTTATCAAAAATATCTTTCAAATACTTCGTTTTCTATCGAAATTTAAAGCCATATTCTAACCTTATTTTCTTTAAAATTTTCTTAGTATGATATTTAATCGCAATATATTTTTTAAGCAAAGATTTTTAAGCATATATTAAAGCAATACTAGCTATCATTTTTTTGATAAATTTAATTTCTAAAAAGGAGAAAACAATGAGCGTTGAAAGCATTATTTCGCACATGAATGATCATCACAAAGAAAATCTTATTGATTTGTGTAAAAAATTTGGTGCTGTTGAAAAGGTAGAAGATATCAGCCTTAAAAGTGTGGATTTAGAAGGGCTTGATATAGTATATAATGGTGGTGAAAAACTTCGCATAGATTTTCCTGTTAAAGCAAAAGATGAAGAGGCTCTTAAAAATGCGATTATTGAGCTTTGCAAGAGTGTAAAATCAAGCGTTGATTATACAGCAGTGAAAAAAGAACTTGATGAGTTTAAGGCTGGTTTTGGCTCGATTTGCCTTGCAACTATCAATGCTAAGGGTGAGGTTGAGTGTTCTTATGCGCCGCTTATTCAAAGTCAAAAGGGCGATTATATCTATATCAGCGAAGTTGCTGAACATACTTCAAATATCAAAAACAATCCTAGCAATGTTGAAGTGCTTTTTTTAGAAGATGAGTGCAAGGCAGCTTCTGTAATCTTAAGAAAAAGACTTCGCTATAGAGTAAAAACTGAATTTATCGAAAGAGGCGCGGACTTTGACATCATCTTTGATGAATTTGAAAAAAGAAATGGCAGTGGCGGTGGGATAAAAATTATCCGCGAAATGCTTGATTTTCATCTTGTGAAACTCACTTATCAAGAAGGAAGCTTTGTAAAAGGCTTTGGACAAGCTTATAAGATAGACACAAAAGGCGAGCTTATGCACCTTAGCGGTAAAACAGGTGTAAATCCTCACAGAAAAGCTCCACACGGAAGTAACCCACACACTCATAATCCACACAAATAAAATCAAAAGGCTCATCAAAGAGCCTTTTAAAAGCTTGTATAAACTTAGAGTTTTTATGTATTTAAATTGTTTTTTATTTTCCTATAAATTTCTTTGCTTTTTCCCATAAATTAATACCGAGTTTTTTGGCTTCTTGAGTGTTAAAGTCTTTATAACGCTCGCTTGTGAGTTGTTCTAAATCGCTAATTTCTTTTTTAAAGATATTGATTTTGCTTTGGGCGAGTTTGCCAAAATCGTTAATTTTAGGATTTTTCTTAAGATCATTAAGCATAAGTAAGAGTTGTTCTCTACTTTCGCTTGCAAGTCTTTTGAGTTTTGCAAACAAAGTATCAAGCTCATTTTCAAGTAAATTTTTGATAATGCTTTGCACCGGTTCATCGCTTTTCTTTGCTTCAAGCCTTAAAAGTGTGATAAAATCGTATTCTATATCGATAAGCTCTTTTTCTTTATTGCTTAAATCTTCTTCAAGTGTGCAGTAATTAAAACTGGTTTTAAATTTTTCTATACCTAAAGCTATGCCTTCTTGCGTGCCCTTAACCACGCCTATGCAAAGTTCTTTAGCATAGTTTTTAGATTCATTAGCTAACTCAAATGCTGTATTAAGCACGATTTGTGTGCTTTTTAAAATACGTTCTTTTTCAAATTCAAGCTCACAAATAGTTTTATAAACTAAATTTTTAGCAATTTCGCTTGATTCAAGTTCTATATCATCACCCTTTTCTAAAGTTGTTATAAAGGCACTTTCAGCTATTTCTCTTAAAATTCCAAGCATTTCAGCCTCAAATAAAAAAGCATCATTTAAACTTGTGGAAATTTCTTCTTTAAAGTCTGATTTTTCTATGCTTTGTTTAAGTTCATAAAAATTTTGACTGATGGTGTTTTTAATCACATTTTTTTGCTCTTCTATCTTTGCTCTAAGCACGCTCATTTCGTTTATATGCTGATATAGCTTTTCCTCTTCTTTTTTCACTTTAGCACGAATTAAGGCTTTGATTAAAGAGGTTGTATTTTCATTGTTTAAAAGCTCAAGCTTTTTTAGCACCTCTAAAAAATCAAACAAAAGCTCATCTACCTTTACTTTTTCATCACTTAATTCTTTAAAAGTAAGATTATAACCCAAATCCTCGATAAGTTCATTTGCCTTATCCTTGTGTCCTGAAAGTGTGTTTTCAAATATAATTAAAGCATTTTTCATTTTTTTCCTTTTTATAGCACAAATTTAGCCCTTGCCTTTAAAGCTGCAAAAAGATCAAGCCTGTCTTTTTCGCTATCAACAAAAACTCTGAGTAAAAAGCTGTGATATGTATCATTTTTGCTTGCGTGTGAAAATTTGCAGCTAAACTCTCTTTGCCCTAAAAGCTCTTGACAAATTGCATTTGCATTTACGCCTTTTTCAAAGATGATTTTATACTCCCAAAAAGTAGGATAATCAATCTCTGGCTTTTGATCACATGCGTTTAAATTCACCACTCTTGCCACCTTTTTTATACTCTAAAACAATATTTGAAATTTCCATACTTTTATCTATGGCTTTAAGCATATCATAAATGGTTAAAAGCCCTATACTTACGCCACTTAAGGCTTCCATTTCAACCCCTGTTTTACCTTCGCATTTTACGCTTACAAAAAGCTTAAAAGCACACGCTTTTTCATCTTCTTCTATATCTACTTCAACACCACTGATATTTAAAGGATGGCACATCGGGATAAGTTCGCTTGTCTTTTTTGCTCCCATAATCGCAGCAATGACAGCTGTTTCAAGCACAGCTCCTTTTTTAACAGACTTTGCTTTTACTGCTTGAAAAGCTTCTTGACTTACTTTGATCACTCCACTTGCTCTAGCTAGCCTCGAGCTTATCTCTTTTTCAGCAACATTAACCATTTTTGGTCTGTTATTTTCATCTAAATGACTTAGCTGCACTCATAACCTTTTTGAGATATTTTTAAAAAGATTATAGACAAATTGAGTAAAAATTTAGCTAAAATGAGCGAAATATTTTTCATAAAAAAAGGGGAATTCAATGAGAGAATTTGAAGATGATGAATTTGAAGACTTAGATGATGAAGATATTTTATCGTATGAAGATGAAGATGATTATCTAAGAAGTGAGCATTCAAGAAATTATAATTACGATGAGGACGATTATAATTTTGACGATGAAGATTATGATGATAGTTATGAGATGGAATAAAGCTTAAATAAAGTTTGGCTTAGATATAATTCAAACTTAATTCTTTTTAAGAAAAAAAGAAAGGGCAAATTCCTATGAAAACAAAAACACTCAGCAAAAAAGAAATAAAAACACTAGGGCTTTCCTCGCTAGGAGGGACTTTGGAATTTTATGATTTTATTATTTTTGTCTTTTTTGCTTCTATTATCTCAGAGCATTTTTTTCCACAAAGTTTAAGTGATACTTGGAAGATTATCAATACCTATGGTATATTTGCGGCTGGGTATTTAGCGCGTCCTTTGGGTGGCATTGTTATGGCTCATTTTGGCGATAAATTTGGGCGAAAAAATATGTTTATGCTTTCTATCTTGCTTATGGTTATTCCTACTTTTGCACTTGCTCTTGTGCCAACTTTTGAAACTATTGGTTATGCTGCACCTTTGTTTTTGATCTTTGTGCGAATTTGTCAAGGTATAGCTGTGGGTGGAGAATTGCCCGGTGCTTGGGTTTTCATACACGAACATGCTCCTGATAAACAAAAAAATACTTATCTTGGCTTTTTAACCGCTTCTGTAACGGCTGGAATTTTGCTTGGAAGTTTGGTGTATTTGCTTACTTATATGATTTTTGAAAAAGAAGCCATTGAAGAATGGGCTTGGCGTGTGCCTTTTGCTTTGGGTGGGGTTTTTGGTATCATCTCTGTATATTTGCGTCGCTTTTTAGAAGAAACACCTGTGTTTCAGCAGATGAAACAAGATAGTGCTTTAGTGACTTTCCCGCTTAAAGAAGTGTTTAAAAGCTCAAAATTTGGCGTTGTTGTGTCTATGCTTGTAACTTGGGTTTTAACCGGTTGTATTTTGGTTTTTATCTTGCTTATGCCAAATTTCATCAGCAAAATGCCGAGTTTTAATCTTGATGCTTTTGAAAAAACTTATTTTCAAATTTCTGGGCTTGTTTGTATAGTCAGCGGTATCATCTTAAGCGGAGTAATCTCTGATAAAATCAAACCATATAAGGTATGCATAGCCTTTAGTATCGCTTTTGGGGTGTTTAGCTTTTTGTTTTTTAAAGAGTTGTATTCAAGTTCGCCAAGTCAAGTCAGCACGATAGGGCTTTATTGTTTGACTTGTTTTAGTGCTGGGATTATGAACTTTTGCCCTGTGTTTATGAGCGATGTATTTAAGCCTCATATTCGTTTTAGTGGAATTTCTTTTGCATATAATATCGCTTATGCTATAGCAGGGGGCTTTACACCTCAACTTGCTGCCTTTTTCCATGGTGTAGCCCTTAAAGAGCCGACAAGTTTGATGAGCTATGGTTTAAGTGCTTATGTGCTTGTGCTTGCTTTTGTTGCCTTTGGCACTTCGTTTTTAATGCGTAGGGTGTATGAAAAAGCTTAATAATACCCCACGCATAAACTTGAAGTGATTTTGATCTTTTTTTCAAGTGGAGTAGGGCTAAAAAAATGGCATTTTTCTATATAAATATAATGCTTATAATCAAGCCCTAAGAAGTCATAAAAGGCTTTGAGATTGACAAATTTGATCCCGCAAAGCTCTTTGATTTCAAGGAGCTGATAGATCGAAGAGTTATTTTTTGCTACTAAATGAGAGGGTGAAAGCGTAGTAAAAGAACAAAACGCGCTTGCTAAGACAAAGCCATTTAAGTCATCGCAAGCTTTTAACGCTTTGGCGTGTTTTTTGAGTATGCAAGATTTGTGTAAAAAGATCGTCCTTGTGCCTTGATACCTTGCTATGCTCGCATTTTTCCAGAATTTAAAAGCATTTTTTGAAATACCAGCTATTTTGTGAAATTGTGCATTAAGCACATATTCATCTAAAAAGGCATTTGGGGGCAGTATGAGGCTAGTCATTGCCCTTTTTTAATCAATAGGCTTATTTAAATTAGCTTTAGCAAAATCAGGAAGTTTGGCGATAAAATGTTCCATATTGAAATTTACACCTTGATTTTTAGCTTCTTTAATTAAATTTAAAGCTGCATTTACCCTATAAGGCGAGCCACCATTATAAGGCGCAAAGATGTTATTAGCAATAGCCAAAGCATACGCACTACGTTTGATCTCTCCATCAGCTGAATGAGGCGTATTAGCAAAACATACGCTTTCAATCAACGCTTCATCAAAATCCCAGCGGTGAAACAAAAAGCCCAAAAATGAGATATGATCAACACCTAAAAAATTATCTTCAACCACAACGATATTATGAAAATCGTTTTGTTTTAAGGCATTATAAAATTCTTTTTCTTTGTGGTTTTGGATTAAAAAATTTGCAAACACCATCATACCAAATCGCAAAAGCATAACACAAGGCACGAGCAGATATGAAAGCTTTTTATCTTCTTCTAAAAGCCAGCTTGAAACAAATTTAGCCTCTTCGTTACAATTTTGCAAGAATTTGTTTGTATCAAGCCCATAAGGACTCATATCAACTTTGAAATTCCCTTTGATAGAATCAGCAGTAACAATATTTTTTATATTACTTACTCCAAGCAAATTCACAACTTGTTGAATAGTTGTAATCTCTCTTGAAAAGCCATAAAATGGCGAATTTGCAAGCTGTAAGAGTTTAGCAGTAACCAAAGGATCACCAGAAATTATCTCAGCTACCCTATCAATTTTCATATTTGAGCCAGCTTCATCTATATAGCGTTGCAAATCTCTAACCGTTTGTGGTAAAGGCGGTAAGTGTTCTACGCTTTCAAGCAAGGCTTGATTCATATCTTGAATTTGATCCATTGGGTTTTATCCTTATTTAAAATGGTGTAATCGTGATTTTAAGCTTTTTTTGCTAAATTAGAGCTTAAAAAAGAGTGTGAATTTATAAAAAATATCAAGCTTTTTGATACTCTCATTAAAACATATAAAACAACTATACTTCACACACTTTTTAAGCAAAAAATAAAAATATTTTTTAGGCTTTTATATCTAAATTTGAGTTTGGTTTTTGCCAAGCCTCGATTTTAAATTTATTTTTATTTAAAGCCTTTTCAAGTAATTCTTCATTCATGCGTTTAATTTGTTGAAAAAGTATGTCTAAAGGATTGATCATACCCTTAGCCATTTCTTCTCTTTGCTTTTTCTCTTCTGCAAGCTGGGCAATTCGCTTTTGCTCCCACTGGGCATATTTGCTTTTAAGTTCAGTAAAATCGCTTGTATTATTTAAAATTTGAAAAGATTCACTATCTGAGATTGGATTAGTTAAATTAATGTGCTCGTGAAAAGCCCAAGCTTCTTTAACGCTTACATTTTTATCAAGACCTTCTATCTTACCCCAAATCGTCGTCTCACCTTCTCTTACCTCGCTGATATGATTAACTATGCCAACTAAAAGTCCACCTTTAGTGATAGAGCCATCACTATTGGTGTATTTATCTCCATTTGCGTTTATAAATACCCCTGCACCTTCTTGTCCGCCATTATTATTGCCAAAAATATCAGTAGCAGGCCTGTCTTGATTGCTTTTATAAAAAAGCGAGGTGGTGGCTGTGGTGTATTCCCAGTAATATACTGGCTTTCTACTCATATCAGCAAATTTATAATCCTTGGAACTTTCATACACCTTAAGCACTTCAAGGCTTTGGCGATCAAAGTCTATGCCTTGAGGAAAACTAGCAATCTCATCAAGAGTAAAGCTATTTTTAGCATTAAACGCATCTTCACCTATAACTTGAGTTAAGAGTTTATAAGCATTAGCTATAGTTTTGGCTGGATCAACGCTTATAAAATCCCTAAAAGGAGCCGTTGTTTCGCTTCTGTTTAAAGACTCCATAGTTGAAGAGTGGATTTTTATATCTTTTGGGATACCAGCTGCTTCATTAAATTCTTCAGTAAAATAGCCGTCCTTATCTACAGCATAGCCTAAAACTTCTTTAACGCCGGTATTTTTAGAGGCTGAAACCTCTACTTTTACATCACTTGAACTTGTTTTATTAAGCGTGAGATTTGCTTTCACACCAGCAAGAGGGTTTGAGTTGTAAGAATGAAGCGAGTTAAGCATTATTATTCCTTTGTGAGTTTCTTCCTTAAAAACTACATCGGCATTTTGCAAAAGAAATAAATATAAAAGTGAAATTTTTACTTTAGCAACGAAGTGTTTTGAAAATTTGCATTCAAATTTAAAGTAAAACTGAAGCTTAAATTATAATAAAAAGCAAAGCTTTGTTTAGCCTTGCTTTTTAACCACCTTTACTCGATCTATGGAATTTCCATCCATTTTTTTAACCTCATAATAACAAAACTCGTCCTCCAGCCTATCGCCCACCACAGGCAAACGCCCAAGCAAGTTAAATACATAGCCACCTATAGTAACTTGTTCTAAATCCTCTGGATAAGTGATGAGTAGGAGTTCTTCAACTATTTCTATCTCGCATCTTCCTTTAAAATCATAAATTCCATCGTTAAGCTTTTTATACATTTCATCATCATGTTCGCTTTGTATATCGCCAAAGATTTCTTCCATGATATCTTCCATAGTGATAATTCCAGCTGTTCCGCCGTATTCATCAACAACTAAGGCTGTGTGATTTCTTTCTTGATTCATACGCGCAAGTACCTTTGAAATGCTGATATTTTCAGGCACAAGAAAGATAGGACGCACAAGCTCATTAAGGCTTTTTTTCTCCCCACAAAGCTCATTTTGCACCAAATCCCTAATGTGTATCATACCCAAAACATTATCCTTAGAGCCATCTATATAAGGAAATCTTGAATGCTTGCTTTCAACAATGATCTTCATATTTTCTTCATATGATTTACTCTTATTTAAACAAATCATATCTTTTCTAGGACTCATAATCTCTTTTGCTACCGTATCGCTAAAATCAACTGCATTGCGTATAAGCTCAGTTTCAAACTCATCTAAAACCCCACCTTTTTGACTTTCACTGGCAATGATCTTAATCTCTTCTTCGCTATGTGTAAGCTCGCTTTCACTAGCTGGACGAATTCCAAGCATTTTAAGACATACAGCAGCAAGAAAATCAAAAGTTTTAATAAAGGGCAAAAACACGCACCAAAAGATATGCAAAGGACGAGCCACCCAAAGCACGCTTTTATCAGCCACAGCTATAGCAACACTTTTTGGCACAAGCTCACCCACTACCACATGTAAAAGTGTGATAAAAGTAAAAGCGATCACAAAAGCGATAGTATGAAGCAAGGCACTTGGCAGATGAAAGACAGATAAATAATACTCAAGCAAGCTTGCAACAGCTGGTTCGCCTATCCATCCAAGCGCAAGCGAGCTTAAAGTAATGCCAAGCTGACAAGCACTTAAATAAGTATCAAGTTTTGAAGAAACTTCTAAAGCTTTTTTCGCATTTGGCTTTTTTTCTTTGACAAGTTCTTCTAGCTTTGAGCGGCGAACTTTAACAATGCTAAATTCAGAAAGCACAAAAAAACCATTTAAAAGCACGAGTAAAAATGCAACGAGAATCATAGTAGTAGAATAACCAAAATTTGGTACGAGATTTAAATTCTGACTGGGGTCCAAAAAAACTCCTTAAAAAAATGATTTGTAAATTATAGCAAATTTAAAACATAAATTTTGCTTAAAATCACAAATTTGCACTCAAACTTCAAGTATATTAAGAAAATCATCTTATACTTTTATGATAAATTAACTCAAGAAAGGAATAAAAATGCCAATAGTAACGATTAAACTCTCAAAACCAGAGTTAAGTAAAGAGGACAAAGAAAGCTTGATCGCTGATATAACAACGCTTTTAAGCACAAAGTATTCAAAACCAAAAGAAAGAACCGTGGTGATGATAGAAGATATTGAGCCTTGTGATATAGGTTTTGGTGGTGAGAGTGTGGCAAAGATACGCTCAAAGGGCTAAAAATGAGCGAGTTAAAACTAGGCGATAAGGCTCCTGAGTTTAGTCTTGTCAATCAAGATGGCACTGAAATTTCGCTTAAAGATTTTAGTGGAAAAAAGGTAGTTTTGTATTTTTATCCTAAGGATAACACACCCGGTTGCACTACTGAAGCTTGTGAATTTAGTGAGCTTTTGGGAAATTTTGAGGATAAAAATGCTGTAATTATAGGCATAAGCCCTGATAATCCTAAATCCCATGAGAATTTTGTAAGTAAATTTAAACTGAAGCACATTTTGCTTTGCGATGAGGATAAAAGTGCAGCCAAAGCGTATGGGGCTTGGGGTTTAAAGAAAAATTATGGCAAAGAATATGAGGGCATTATACGCTCGACTTTTGTTATAGACGAACAAGGTAAAATTTTAGCTATTTATAAGAATGTGCGCGCAAAAGATCATGCGGCTAAGGTTTTAGCTGATTTAGCAAAGGCTTAAATGCTAGTTCATATCTGTTGTTCTGTGGATAGTCATTATTTTATGAGTGAGCTTCAAAAAGCCTATCCAGATGAAAAACTCATCGGTTTTTTTTATGATCCAAATATCCATCCTTATAGCGAATATGAGTTGCGTTTTTTAGATGTAAAAAGAAGCTGTGATAAGCTAGGTATCAAGCTTTTTAAGGGTGAGTATGATTATGAGGCTTGGCTAAAAGCAGTAAAGGGTTATGAGGATGAGCCTGAAAAGGGTGCAAGGTGTGAAATTTGCTTTGATAAGCGTATGCAAGAAAGCGTGAAATTTGCTGTAAAAATAGGCGAGAAAAAGCTTACAACCACGCTTTTGACAAGCCCAAAAAAAGACTTAGTTCAACTACAAAATGCTTTACAAAAACAATGTTCGCCCTTTGGTATAGAGTTTTTAGCCCCTGATTTTCGCAAAAATGGTGGCACACAAAGGCAGTTTGAGCTTGCTAAAAATGAAATGCTGTATCATCAAAATTATTGTGGTTGTTTATATGGGCTAAGCAAACAAAAGGAAAATAAGCCTTTTATCGATGAGCTTATGAGTCCTATCACAAAGCAGGTTTTACCAGCAAGTATAGAAGCTAGGATAAAGCTTTATAAAAAGGTGCAAAGCCTTGAAAAAAAAGGTGTGAAATTTAAACTTGAGCGAGAGAAGTTTTTAAATTACCGCTTGTTAAAAGCTGGTATAAGACTTGATAAAAAGCCTTTAAAAGCTCATTTTTTGTTTTATTCGCATTTTAAAAATGCTTATACAAGATTTTTACAAAATGAGGCTTTAAGCGGAACTTTTTCAAGTCCTAAAGATGAGCTTCATTTTTGGGATTTTAGCTTTTTTAATGCTCTTTGTAAGTGTAAGTTTAAAAGTTTTGAAGACTTTTTAAAACATCCCTTAAGTATAGAAGCTGAGGTTAAAATTCGCACAAAAATGCTGGGAAATTATAATCTTAGCCCCATTATCATCACAGAGCATTTGCCACAAGGTAGGATAGAATTGAGTGCAAAAAGCGATATTTATTTTGATGTGCGAGAAAAAATTGTTTTGCTGTGAGCTCGTATAAATTTGTATTTTATTTTGCTGTGTTTTAAAAAGATTTGGTGCTTTTGCTAAGGGTATTTAAGACAAGAATTTTAGCTATTTTATAGTGATGATCCAGTCCATCTTTGCCCTTTAAACCGATAAAGTATTTATCGCCTAAAGCAGAATACACTTTGACATGACCAAGTTCAATAAAGCCTTCTTCTTCCTTGCAGTATTGGAGTTTTTCACACTCAAAGCTTCCTTTGAGTCTAGGATCAACAAAAATCTTTAAGACTTCGAAATTTCCATATCCTGAAATCCTTGCAACCGTATTTTTAGCAAAGCATATCATAACAAACAAACTTAACAAAGCTATAAAAATACCAAATTTAAACGCATTGATCTTTTCATACAATAAAGCTTGGATAAAAGAGCAAACAAAAGCTATGCCTAAAGCCAAAGCAAAAAATAAGGCTCCACTTAAGCCAAATACAAGCAAAAGTGGCATAAAAACAGTTTGTCCAAGACTTGGAACAAAAGAAAGCTGAAGTAAAAAATACGCATAGAAAAATAAAGCCCCTATAAGATGAGTGCTTAGTAAAAGAGCACTCATAAAGCTCATAGGCTTTCTTTTAGCAAAATGTTTTATGCTTTTATAGTGTGTTTTGAGCTCTTCTGTATAGGCTAAAGCTCTTTTTTTATAGATATTCATACAAGCTCTACCCAAAAAGCTTCAAGGAGTTTAAATGCTGCATTTTGCAAATCCTCATCAAAACTTGCTGTAGCATTTTTGTGTAAGACTAACTTAGTATTTAATCCAGCATTAAAAGCTAAGATGATAT
The DNA here is from genome assembly GCF_006864535.1 of Campylobacter sp. MIT 12-8780. Lineage (NCBI taxonomy): Bacteria > Pseudomonadati > Campylobacterota > Epsilonproteobacteria > Campylobacterales > Campylobacteraceae > Campylobacter > Campylobacter sp. MIT 12-8780. The sequence continues at coordinate 55,359 of NZ_QHLL01000011.1, read as the reverse complement.
TGTGAAAGACGCAAATATGTGAGACAAGTCCGCCAAATTCGATTTGTTCGTATTGCCCTTCTTTTAAAAACTGCGCAAGTTCTAAGGAGCCAAAAGTATGCTTTTCAAAGATTTTTTTTGATCTTTGTTTAAAAGGCTCACAAAAACTTGGCACATTATGTCCTTGAGTGCCTTTTAAGCAGTGTTTTATAGGTAAATTTATACCTTCTTTTGTGTTAAGATAATTTTCATCGTGCGTATCAAGCGTGATGAGTATATCTCCATCAAAATTTTCAAGCAAACGCTTGATCTCATCTTTTAGCTTAGCTGCTTTTTCAAAGCCTAAAGCCCCATCGATAAAGTCATTTTGATAATCCACTAAAACAAAGGCTTTTTTCATTTTTACTCCTTAGCCTGCCAAAAGCTTTGATAATGCACATTTTCAAAGGCTTTTTTAAGACTTACAAAAAGCTTAGGATTTTCTTGTTCAAGTTTTGCTAAAAGGACTTTTGCTTCTTCTCTAGCATGCGGGTATTTGACATTTTTTTCACTAAGTTTTAAGCCCGGACAAAACTCATTGCCTATAACTTGCAAATCATTCATTGTGGCATTATCACGAAGTTGTCTTTCACGCACAAAAATCAAAGGACGGATCACACTAATACCTCTTTGAGCCTTGTAAATAGGACTAAGTGTCCTTAAAGCCCCATTATACATAAAGCTCATAAAAAAACTTTCAGCCGCATCATCAAGATGATGCGCAAGAGCAAGCTTATTAAAGCCTCTTTCTAAAGCATAAGTGTAAAGTGCGCCCCTACGCATACGTGAAAAATAACTACAAAAGCTTGAGTTTTTGCGTATGCTCTCGCCTGAAATTTCATAAATATTGCTTTCAATAATGCTGTGTTTGATGTCATGTTCTAAACAATGAGCGTGTAAATGTGAATAATCCTCGCCCATACCATAGCTCAAAGTCGCTGTTTCAAACTCAAACTTAAAAGGAGCGTGTTTTTGCATACGAGCTAAAAGATGAGCTAGAGCTAAAGAATCCTTGCCTCCACTAAGTCCAAGTAAAACCTTATCGCCTTCCTCGATGAGCTTAAATTTAGCATTAGCTTGTCCGACTTGGCGAATGAGTCTTTTGCTAAGATTGATCATAATTTATCGCAGATTTTAAGCACAAACTCAGCTGAAGTTTGAGCTGATTTAACCACAAATTCATCAAAATCAAACTCAGCCTTTTCTCCAGCCTCATCACTCATCGCCCTTAAGATAAAGCAAGGCACTTTTAAAGCTTCACATACTAAAGCAACACTTGCTCCTTCCATCTCGCAAGCATCAGCATTGAAAATCTCTCTAATCTTGTTTTTTTTCACTTCATCGCAGATAAACTCATCTCCAGTGGCGATAATGCCTTCATGAAGCTTTATACCAAGCTCTTTTGCTACTTCTTTGGCTAAGGCATTTAGTTTTGCATCGGTTTTTACAAAGACTTCATTACCCGGCACAAAGCCTAAAGGATGTCCAAAAGCTGTGATGTCAAGATCGTATTGACAAAGCTTGTTTGCAACGAGCAAATCGCCTATTTTAAGCTCAGGATTAAAAGCTCCTGCAACGCCTGTAAAAAGCAAAGTTTCAGCCTTAAATTTTTCTATCATCACGCTTGCTGAAAGAGTGGAATTAACCTTGCCTATCTTTGAATACGCTAAAATGAGCTCATGATTTTTGTATTGTGCAAGATAGTAGCTATTGTTTGCATAATCAATCTTTTCATAATTTTGAAGTTTTTCTAAAAGCGGACTAATCTCTTCTGGCATAGCCCCTAAAATAGCAATTTTCATCGTCCTATCACCTTTATGATTTCATCAAGTTCGTTTAAATTTGTAAAAGAATACGTCTCTTTACTTGTATTTTTTTTGTTTAAGCCTTTTAAAATAGCGCTTGAAAACTCTATAAAAAAGTCCGTATTTGCCTCGACATTTTTTATACTTTGTTTATACAGCACCGGTTTTATAAGCTGCTCGCTCAGTAAAGTTGAAGCCTCATCTTCGCTTGTGTAAGGCTTGGCATTTGCATTTGAGATTACTGGTTTAAAGCTTGATGAAAGGCTATTTTCAAGCAAGGCTTTAAATTTCACACTAGCTTCTTTTAAAAGCGGACAATGACTTGCCACGCTCATATTTAAAAGCATAACCCTTTTTGCCCCAGCTTTTTTAAACTCAACCTCATAAGCTTGTAAATGTGCTTTCATACCAGCTACGACGATTTGTCCGTCGCAATTGTAATTTGCTGCATAAATTTGCTTGTTTTTTGCCAAGGCATCTTGACAAAGCTCTTCAACTTTTTCATCACTCAGCCCTAAAACTACAAGCATACCAGCTTCTATCTTATCACAATCTTCTTGCATAAATAAAGCTCTATTTCTTACCAAAGAAAGCGCATTAAGAAAATTAATGCCACCTTGAACGCTAAGGGCTGAAATTTCGCCCAAAGAATGCCCCAAAGCACATTCGCACTCTAAATCAAGTCTTTCTTTAAAAGCAAGATACGCCATTAAAGAGCTTAAAACTATAGCTGGCTGGGTAAATTCGCTTTTATTTAAATCCTCATTTGGCTCAAAAAGCAAGTGTTTAAAATCAAGCTTACAATGATCGCTTGCATTTTGCAAAAGCTCTTTAGCTTGAGCGCAATTTTCATAAAAATCCTTAGCCATGCCAAGAGTTTGTGAGCCTTGTCCTGCAAAGATAAAAACAGCTTTCATCAAACTACCTCAGTGGCAACCACAACCACCGCCATGTCCGCCGCAGCATCCTCCACCGCCGTGATGATGATCATGATCATGTCCCCCACAACCACAACTTCCGCTACCTGCTATAATACCAGTTAAAATTTCATCTTCGCTAGCTTCGCGCACATCAAGTATATTAAGACTAAAAAGCAAATCCCTGCCTGCATAAGCGTGATTATAATCAATCACAACCTCATCATCTTTAATATCTTTTACTATAACCCGCACGGTGCCACCATCTTCGCTTTCACCAAAAAGTTCCATACCTACTTTTAAATCAATGCCAGCAAATTGCTCTTTTGGTAAGGTTTGCACTGCACTTTGATCATACTCGCCTAAAGCCTTATCTTTTTTAATGATAACATCAGCCTCACTAGGACAATCAAGCTTAGCAATTTCTTCTTCTAAGCCCTCTAAAATTTGTCCCTTTCCAAGTATAAAAGAAACTGGGGCTGAATGTAAGTTTGACTCTAAAAGTTCTCCTGTGTTGGCGTCTTTAAGTTCATAAAACATTGAAACTACGCTATTTTTAGCTATTGACATTTTTTCTCCTTTTGATTTTATTTTCTATTTGGTGCGGCTTTAGCTTCTTTGCTTTGTGGATAGTCCTTTTTCAAAGCCTGATAAAAGCCATTTGCTGCTTTTGTATCGCCCACTTTATCAAGGCTAATGGCTGTATGATAAAGCAAGGTTGGCATATATTTTGCTTTTGAATATAACTGAGCACTTTTTTTATAATAATTTATCGCGTTTGCGTAACGTTTTTTCTTGTATTCTATCTCGCCTATATGAAAATTTGATAAGGCTGGCTTGTAATTTTTTTCGATTAAATACTCAAATTTTACTTTTGAGTTTTCATAATTGTTTTTATTGTTAAATTCTTTTAAAGCAAGTTCTAAAAGCTCGTCTAATTCTTTTTTCTTCCAAGATTCATCATCTTGTTTTTTTTGTGTAGTTGGTATTACTTGTTTGCTTTTATTTTCATCTGTTGATGAAGTTATTTGCGGTGTTTGACTTAAATTTTGATCCTGTGTGTTTTGGTTGATATAAGTATCCATAAGCTGACTGAGTTCGCTTAGAACTTGTTTGATTTGTTTGTTATTTGCTTCTTGAATTTTTCGGCTTTCTTCAGCATAAACTCGAAGTTTTTGGAGTTCTTTGCTGAGATTTTGTTCAAGTTGAGTGATTTTGGTATTTGTTTTGCTGTATTGTGAGTTAATACCTTCTAGAGTGCTTTGTATGCCTTCTATTTGTTCATTGACTGAATTTATCCTTGCGTTGTTTTGCAGATAATTGTTATTGAGTGTATCAAGCTTGTCTTTTAGAATTTTTTCGTTTTGTGTAAGTCCATAGCCAGAATTATTATTAATGTTTCCTGCGTCAAAAGCTGAAGTTTCAGCTAAGGCAGCACTAAAAAGAGCTGCCAAAGTTAGTAGTATTTTTTTCATTGTGGTTTAAAGATTAGAGTCCAACTTTAATCTCTGCACGACGATTTAGTGCGTCACATTCTGCTGTTCTTTCAGTACAAACTGGGTTAGTTTCGCCATAGCTTTTTACTGCAATTTGTTTTGAATCAAGACCTAGAGTAACTAAAGCTCTTTTTACAGCATTTGCTCTTCTTAAACCAAGAGCTTGGTTGTATTCATCAGTTCCCCACTCATCGCAGTTTCCTTCAACTGTAATTTGAGCACCACCTGCTTGACCTTTAAGTAAATCAGCACCTGCATTTACAACAGCTTGCATATCTGATCTGATGTTGTATTTGTCAAAATCAAAATAGATTTTTCCAAGTCCGCTCGCAAGAGAACCAACACCACCAAAAGTATCGTTACCACCAGAAGCAGCACCGCTAGTACCTTGTGTGCTACCTGTTTGGGTAACTGAAGGTGATTTTTTAGTTGCTTGGCAACCACTAAGAATCATTGCAAAAACTGCAACTGAGATTAAGAGAATTTTCTTCATCTTTTACCTTTCATAAAGTTTTGTTAAGTGCGTTAATTATAACTAAAAAATATTAAATTTGAATAAAATTTACCAATCAATCGATTGAATTTTCCCAACCTTGAGTGGAAAATGAAAGGATTTGTTGGCATTTACGCGGATTATCCCTAAAGCTGTTTGATTACCAAGATATTTGATAAACACTATACTTCCACCATCGCTTGAAAAACGAGGGAATAAATTCTTGCCATTTGCTGTAAGTTGGCGGATATAATCACTTTCTGTACTCATTAAATAGATATTAAACACGCCTCTTTGTTCCATCTCACGACTTGAATACACGATATAGTTTTTGTAGGTTGAAACAGCTGTATTGTTACGCCCGTGAAAAACAACTTGCTCGGCATTTGATCCGCCTATTTTTTGCATAAAAAGGTTTGGATAACCCAAGCGATCGCTTACAAAAATTACTTTTTGATCATTTTCGATGAAATTTCCATTTACATCAACGCCTGAATAATTTGTGATTTTAATCAAACTCTTTTTTTTAAGATCGTAAAGATATACATCGGGCTGATCTTGTGGTGCCATAGTAACAAGGATTTTATTTTCATCTTCACTCACATCGCTTGCGACGATCATACCTCCGCTTGAAAGTATCCTTGTGGCTTTGTTTGTGTTAAGATCATAACGATAAAGTGTAGGGATATTATGATCATAAGCAGTGTAGTAAAATGCAGTTTGAGCTTTGTTTGCCCATTTTGGAAAGAGGTTTAATCCGCCTGCTACAACGACTTTTTGATAAGTAAGTGTATAATCAGCCATGATGATTTGGCTTCTTTTTGAGCTTGAAGTTTTAGCAATCAAAATTTTATGATCCATCCATTCAACCGGAGCTAAGCCTAAGGTATTAACCGAGTCTTTAATGCTTGTGTGAGCTAGGAAAGGATAGAGCTCAAGACTTGGCACTGAGTAGCTTTTGTTACTTTTTTCTGTGCCATCAGCTTTAATCTTTACTCTTAAATTTAAAGTATTGCCACCTTCTTTGTTTAGTTCGTATTCAAGCAGGTAATTGCCTTGTTCATTACCTCTTTCAAGTACTTCAAAATTTGAGCTGATTTTTAAATCATTTAAGATGAGATTGTAAAAATTTCTTTTTAAGCTTGTGTCACTAAGTGTTGAGTTATCTTTGATGATGATTTTTGGTAAAACAGTGCCTTTATTGACGATAGAAATAGAGGCTTCATCAGCTGCAAAAAGAGCTGATAAGATCAAAAAGAAAAGTCCAAAGATTTTTTTCATTTTTTCTCCTTAATGTTGCTGCATACTGATTTCATCGCTTATAGAAGCTGTATCTTCGTATCTTTTTGAATTTGGTGGATACGCGATAAACTTACCTTTTAAATCTTCTAAAAAAAGTTCAACCTTTGCGTCAAATTCAGCATTGCCACTTTTTGAAACTGAAGTATATCCAAAAATTCCGTTACTATCTATAAAAAAATGCACGATCACGCTAAAATTTCCGCTCCTTGGATAAAGTAACCAATTTTCTTGCATTCTTCTTGCGATCTTACCCAAAAACTCATCATATACTCCTGTCATCTGCTTTTGTGAGCTTTGTCCTATCTTGTCGCTTTGATTGATGAGTGAGTCATTGAGTTGCTTTACGATATTTGAAGCGCTTGTGCTTGTAGTGGTTGTCTTGCTTTGAGATTTGCTAGATGATTGCACCTTAGAGCTTTGCTCTTCTTGATAATCTTTGACATTGCCAAACAAAGAGCTAATATCACTTGCTTTTTGGGTATCTTCTTTTGTCTCAACGGCTTTATTTGTCGTTTCTTTAAGTTGTTCTTCTTCTATTTTGGCTTGTTTCTCGGGATTTGATTGTGTGTTTTGTGCGGGTGTAGCTTGGTATTCGCCAAGTTCTACATCAACAAAGCTATTTGCTATATCAGTGTATTTTACACTTTGTTTGGCTTCTTCACTGAGTTTAAAAGCGATAAAAAAAACAAGAGCCATATAAACGATTAAAGCGAGCAAAAAAGCGTTAAATGATCCTACACCATAATCTTTCAAAAGCTACTCCGTTTGTAAAGAAACCTTGTTAAAGCCTAAATTTTTTACCACCCTTAAAACAAAAATCACATCATCGTATTTAAGTTCTTTATCAGCTCGTATAAAAACAGGCTCATCAAGTTTAAATTGTGGTTTGAGTATGGCTAGGTTATCTGCAAAACTTACAAAGTTAAATTTTTTTTCATTGATAAAAATTTCTCTTTTGCTATTTACAGCGATGATAAGACTTTTAAGCGTTGCTGTTGAATTTGTCTTTTGCGAGCCTTTTGGGAGATTGATGTTTTCTTCATAAGTAATACTTGGTGCAGTTACCATTAAAATGGCAAGTAAAACAAGCATAATATCAACCAAAGGCGTGATATTGAGTTCTGGTTTTTCATCAAGAAATGACAAAGTTATGCCTTCGTAAGAATTTTTATTTCGCTATCAATGACACTCATAAGTTCAAATGCTTTTCTTTTTATGCTTAAGTGAAAGCTATAAGCTGGTATAGCCACGAGTATCCCGCAACCTGTAGCAACGAGTGCTTCGCTTATCTTTGGAGCGATGATACTTAAAGAGTTTTGAGTGCCAAGTCCACCAAAGGTTTCAAGTATAGATACAACCGTTCCAAAAAGCCCTATAAAAGGAGAAGTTGAAGCGATGATAGAAAGCCAAGTTAGTCCTACACTTGCTCTTTTTTCAGCTAAATTTTTATAAATTTCAAGGCGATTTTTTTCATTTTCCGGACATTTTCTGAGTATAGATTCGGTTTGAGAAATATCTTTGTTTCCCATAAGTAAGTATTCTAAACTTCCTTTTTCTTTGTTGATCCAAACGCCTAAAAAAGTCGATCGAGCAAATAAAATAGCAAAGCTTAAAATAAAATAAAAAGAAAGCCAAATTAATACTATGTAAGTGATAAGGCTTGATTCATTAAAAAAATGTATGATGGACGCCGTATTGATCACTTACTTTATCCCTGCTTTGCTGTCTATATTTGCAAAAGTAGAAGCTAGAGCCACGCTATCAGAACTTGCTGATCGAAGAAGTTCTTTAGCTGCATTTAAATTTTGTGCGATTTCGCTGTTTTCATCTGCATTAATGGCTACTGCACCTTTGGCTAAAACAGTGGTTTTAAACTCATTCACTTCTGCATAACCTGAATCAACAGCGATTAATTCATGCTTAGAATCAGCTTTTTCTATATCAATCACCCCAGCTTTTAAAGATGAAATGAGTGAAGCATGCCCTTTAAGCACGCCAAACTCACCCTCGCTTCCGGGCAAAACTACACAACGCACTTCACCCTCATAAATCATACCCATAGGTGTTACCACCTCTAAATGCATTAAATCACTCATGCTTAGCCTTTAGCTTTTTCAGCCTTTTCAATGGCTTCATTGATGTTACCTACCATGTAAAATGCATTTTCTGGTAAGTGATCGTATTTACCTTCTAAAATTCCTTTAAAGCCAGCTATAGTATCTTCAAGGCTGATATATTTACCAGGGCTACCTGTGAACACTTCAGCCACAAAGAAAGGTTGAGAAAGGAATTTTTCTATCTTTCTTGCTCTTTCAACCACAAGTTTATCTTCTTCGCTAAGCTCGTCCATACCTAAGATAGCGATGATATCTTGCAAGTCCTTATACTTTTGAAGCACAGATTGCACTCCACGAGCGACTTTATAATGTTCTTCACCGATGATATGTGGATCAAGCACACGAGAAGTTGAATCAAGTGGATCAACAGCTGGATAAATTCCTTTTTCAGCTATAGCTCTATTAAGAACAGTTGTAGCATCAAGGTGAGCAAAAACGGTTGCTGGGGCTGGGTCAGTTAAGTCATCAGCTGGCACATAAACAGCTTGAACTGAAGTGATAGAGCCCTTTTTGGTTGAAGTAATTCTTTCTTGGAATTTACCCATTTCACTTGCTAAGGTTGGTTGATAACCCACAGCTGAAGGGATACGTCCAAGAAGCGCTGACATTTCAGAGCCTGATTGAGAAAATCTAAAGATATTATCGATAAACATAAGCACATCAAGTCCCATTTCATCTCTAAAATACTCCGCCATAGTAAGCCCTGTTAAAGCGATACGATTTCTAGCTCCTGGTGGTTCATTCATTTGTCCGTAGCAAAGGGCAACCTTATCTAAAACATTACTTTCTTTCATTTCATTATAAAGGTCATTTCCCTCACGAGTTCGCTCACCCACGCCTGCAAATACTGAATATCCACTATGCTTAAACGCAACATTATGGATAAGCTCCATGATAATAACGGTCTTTCCAACACCAGCACCACCAAAAAGTCCGACTTTTCCACCCTTAGCGTAAGGAGCGAGCAAATCCACAACCTTAATGCCTGTTTCAAAAATTTCACTTTTTGTGCTTTGTTCTTCAAAAGGAGGTGGGTCTCTATGTATGCTCCAATGCTTATCAAAGCTTAATTCTTCGCCCTCATCTATAAGATCACCAGTTACATTGAAAATTCTGCCTAAAACTTTTTCACCAACTGGCACGCTAATAGGTGCTCCTGTAGCTTCTACTTCAAGTCCTCTTACAAGCCCTTCTGTCATATCCATAGCGATGGTTCTTACCCTTTCATCACCAAGATGAGCAGCGACTTCTAAGACGAGTTTGTGTTTTTTGCCACCTAATTCATAATTTACAATCAAAGCTTCATTAAGCTGTGGCAGATAATCACTAAAATCAACATCAACCACCGGTCCTAAAATTTGTGAAATCAATCCTTGCTTACTCATTCATTTCTCCTTATTTCATTGATTCAACACCACTGATAATTTCTATAAGTTCAGTAGTGATACTTTCTTGTCTTGCTTTATTATAGGCTAAATTTAAGTTTTTAACCATTTCTTTGGCATTTTTACTCGCATTATCCATAGCCTGCATTCTTGCACTATGCTCAGCGGCTAAAGAGTCAATTAAGGCAAAATACATATTGTATTCAAAATAGGTTTTCATCAACTCTTGCATTAATTCATCACCTTCTGGCTCAAGCTCTAGGGCTGAGTTTGAAATTTGACTTTCATCTTGCACTTTTAAAGGCTCAACTGGAAGCAAATGAAGCTCTTTAAGCTCTTGAGAGATCATATTTTTATAGCCATTATGCACGATGATGACTTGATCGGTTTCTTTGTTTAAGAAGTCATTTACCGCTTCATTAATCACCTCGCAAGCCCTTTCATAACTTGGATTTGAGCTTAAATGTTCATAAGTTTTTAAAAGTTCAATGCCTTGAAAGCGAAAAAATTCAATACCTGTTTTTCCAACAGCTCGCAAACGAACTTCTACACCTTTAGCGCTGTATTCTTTCATCAGCTCATTCACACTTTTAATGGTTCTTGAATTAAAGCCACCACAAAGCCCTTTATCTGCTGTGATAAAGATGATATCCAGCTTTTTCACAGCCCTTTCTTGAAAGAATATAAAACGTTCATCATCTTTTGAAATTTTGCTGAAATTTAAAGAAATTTCAGCTAAAACTTCATCGATTTTTTGTGCATAAAACTTACTGCGTCTAGCCGCTTCTTCTGCTCTTTTAAGCTTAGCTGAAGAAACAAGCTTCATCGCTTTAGTTGTTTTTTGCGTGTTATTGACGCTTTTTATCTTTCTTTTTATCTCTTTAAGACTAGCCATAAAATGCCTTTATATATGACTTGATTTGTATTCATTAAGTGCTGTGCTAATCTTTTCTTCAAGTTCTTTATCCAAAGCTTTTTTAGAGCGAATTTGCTCAAAAATTTCAGGATATTTTGCCTCTATGAAAGAATAAAGCCCAGCCTCAAATTCATTGATTTTGTTTACCGGAATAGAATCAAGTATGCCTCTTGTTCCAGCAAAAATTAATACTACTTGTTTTTCAACAGCCAAAGGAGAATATGGAGCTTGCTTAAGAATTTCAACCATTCTTTGCCCTCTTTCAAGCTGTTTGCGGCTTGATTCATCCAAATCACTTGCAAACTGAGCAAAAGCTTGAAGCTCTCTATATTGAGCTAGATCAAGTCTTAAGGTTCCTGCAACTTGCTTGATAGCCTTAATCTGAGCTGCCCCACCCACACGAGAAACTGATAAGCCTACATTTATCGCCGGACGCACACCTGAATTAAAGAGGTCTGTTTCAAGGAAAATTTGTCCATCAGTGATTGAAATAACATTGGTAGGAATATAGGCTGAAACATCTCCGGCTTGAGTTTCAATGATAGGTAAAGCTGTTAAACTACCAGCACCAAGTGCGTCACTAAGCTTTGAAGCCCTTTCAAGCAATCTTGAATGTAGGTAAAAAACATCGCCTGGATACGCTTCACGACCTGGAGGACGGCGTAAAATCAAAGACATTTCACGATAAGCCACAGCGTGTTTTGAAAGATCATCATAAATGATTAAAGCATGACGAGCATTATCTCTAAAATACTCACCCATAGTCACACCAGCATAAGGAGCGATGTATTGTAAAGCCGCAGAATCAGAAGCACCAGCACTTACAACTATAGTATAATCCATAGCCCCATGCTCTTCTAAACGTTTTACCACTTGAGCAACATTGCTTTGTTTTTGTCCTATAGCAACATAGATACAAATAACATCTTGTCCTTTTTGGTTGATGATGGTGTCAATGGCAACGGTTGTTTTTCCAGTTTGTCTATCACCGATGATAAGCTCTCTTTGTCCTCTACCGATTGGCACAAGAGCATCTATAGCTTTAAGTCCAGTTTGTAAAGGCTCATGAACGCTTTTTCTTGCCATAATGCCTTTGGCTTTTTCTTCGATAAAGCGGAACTCACTTGCTCCAATCGCGCCTTTTGCGTCTATTGGCTCGCCTAAAGCATTCACTACGCGTCCTATCATCGCATCGCCAACTGGCACACTTAAAAGTTTTTTAAGACGTTTTACAGAAGAACCTTCTTTTAAGCCCTCGCCCTTACCAAGTATAACCACACCAACGCTTGCTTCTTCAAGATTAAGTGCCATACCTTTTTCGCCATTTTCAAATTCAACCATTTCGCTTGCCATGACATTTTTAAGTCCATATACTTTTGCCACACCATCGGCTATTGAAATGATCTTACCTGTTTCTTCAATTTCAAGATTTAAATCAAAATTCTCAATCTTTTCTTTGATGATAGAGCTAATTTCATCAGCTTTAAGTTTCATACACATTCTCCTTTATAGTGTTTTGAGTATATAATCACTCATTTTTGTTTGCAAACTCTGTATAGAAAAAGAAATTTCATATCCTAATTCTTCAAGACTTATTTTTATCCCTTGAGTTTTAGTGATTTGATTTTCTAGTTTTATACTTACCTTAAATTTTTCGCTTAATTTTTTTTCCAAATCGTTAATTTTGTTTTGTTCTAAAGCTTGTTCAGAATACACTATACCTGTATAAATTTGAGCTTTCAAAGCTTCTTGTTTTCGCAGTTCTTCAACTATTTTTGGGATAAGTGTAAGTCTTGAATTTTGTGTTAAAAGGCGGATAAAATTTTCAAAACTTGGTTTCACGCTTTGAAAAAAAGACATTATAATTTCTAGCTTTTGACCTTTTTTATATTCGCTTGATTCTAAAATCATTTTAAATTTAGGTAGAGCAAAAGCTGGACTAAGCTGTGATAAAAGCTCGTAAAATTCCTTAGAATCTTTTCGTTCTAATATGGCTTTGGCGTATTTTTTTGCAATTAGATTTTCCATTGTTAAGACACCTTTTTAAGCATGATATCTAAAATTTCATCTTGCTTTAGTTTGCATTCGCTAAACATTTGATTTAAAGTTTTAGCAATAACTTCTTTTTGCATTCTTCTTTGCTCATACACTTTTTGTTCTTCAAAATGCTTTTCAAGCAAAGCTATATCATTTTTTGTATCATTTTTTAGTTTGATTGCTAAAAGTTCGGCTTCTTTTTTAGCTGTGTTAATAGCCACAATAGCTTCTTTTTTTGCATCTTCAAGTTTTTTGATCGTTTCAAGCTTTTTGTTTTTACTTTCTAGAACTTTGTTTTGAATTTCTTCTAGTCTTGTTGCGATTTTAGCGATTCTATTGTTATAAAATTCTTTTGCTGGGCGAGCGAGAAAATAAAACAAAATAGCCGCAAAGATCAAAAAGTTAATTGTTCGAGGAATTATATCATATTCCCCACTTCCGCTTGGCGCAGCAAAAAGGGCAAGGGGTAAAAAAGCCAATGCAAAACCTATCTTTTTCATCATTTTTCCTTAGTGTTTATATATTTTTTAAATTATTCTTCAAAGCTTCTTGCCATGCTGGAAGACTAATTTTTAACTCTTGTTCGAAATTTGCTCTATCTTGAGCAAGCTGAGCGTAAAAAATTTGCATTTTTTGTTCAAGTTCTTGCTTTTTATTTTCAAGTTCTTTTTCAGCTTCTTGCTTTGCTTCATTGAGTGCTTTTTGTTTTATAGCATTAATTTCTTCTCGTGTGCTTTGTTTGATTTTATCAAATTCATCGTTGAAATTTGACATTTCTTCTGAGTTTTGCTTGACTTTTTTTTCATCGCTTTCTATAGACTTATTTCTTTGATCAATAAATTCAAGCAAAGGCTTATAAAGTAGGCTGTTGAGTATTATAATCATAGCCAAAAAAATGATAAAAGTAGCGAGCATTATGGATAAACGAACATCATCAAACATCTTTTGCCTTTTTAAAATTTTGAGTTAATTTTAACATTGTATCTAAAAAATATTAAATTTTATGTAAATTTATTGTAATAATTTGTTTAATTGTTTAATTTTTTCAAGATCGCTTAAATAAAGTGTGATTTGTTCGTGCTTTGCTTTGTGTGAGATATTTAGCTTTTTAAGTTTGATTTTGAATTTTTCAAGTTCTTGGTTAAGCTCTTGATCTATTTCGTGATTTGTTTCATTTTTTTTCATTTTTTGTGCTATTTTTTCAGCATCTCTTACGCTTAATTTTTGTCCTAAAATTGTATCAATAAGTAGTTTCTCGTCTTTATTATCAAGTCCAACCATGATTTTGGCATGTCCTTGAGAAATTTTGCCTTCAGCGATAAGCTTTTGAGTATCTTTACTAAGCTGAAGCAATCTCAAAGTGTTTGTGATCTGTGAGCGTGATTTATGCACCTTATTTGAAAGCTCTTCTTGGGTGATCTTATAATGTTCGATTAAATCTTTGTAAGAATTTGCGAGTTCTATAGGATTTAAATCTTCTCTTTGTATGTTTTCGATTAAGGCAAGTTCTCTTAATTTTTCTTCTTCTACTTCAGCAACCAAAGCCTTAATTGTAGGCATTTTTAGTCTTTGACATGCCCTAAAACGGCGCTCTCCAGCGATTAAAACATAGTTTTCGTTTTCTTTTTTAAAAACGATGATGGGTTGAAGCAGCCCGTAAGTTTGTATGGATTTGGCTAAATCATCTAAGGCATCTTCATCAAAATGCTTTCTTGGCTGGTAAGGATTTGCGCTGATAAGTTCAAGGCTGATTTCTTCAACTCTGCTACGATCAAGTCCGAGTTCTTTGCTATAAGCTTCATCAACATCACCTAAAATACTGCTTAAACCTCTACCTAAAGCACTTCTTTTTGCCATTTTTTATCCTAATATAGAATACGCTAAGTTTTGATACGCAAGCGAGCCGGGTGATTTGATATCATAAAGTATGATAGGTTTGCCAAAACTTGGGCTTTCAGCTAATTTAACATTGCGTGGAATGATGATAAAATCATTCTCATCACCATTAATCGTAAAAAGCTGCTCTTTGAAATTTTGTTTTAAGTCCTCAACTGTATCCTTAGAAAGGTTGTTTTGAGAGCTATACATAGTCGGTAAAAAGCCTCTGATTTTAAGCTTTGGATTGATACTTTTTTTGATGATTTTAATGGTATTAAGCACCATAGCCACGCCCTCAAGAGCATAAAATTCACATTGTATAGGTATGATCACGCTATCACTTGCTGCAAAAGCATTCACGGTGATGCTTCCAAGTGCCGGGGGAGAGTCAATGATGATAAAATCATACGCATCAACGACTTCTTTAAGTTGATTTTTAAGCACGATTTTACGTTCTATGCTTTCATCTTTGGCAAGTTCTTGTTCTATGCCTACAAGTCCTATATTTGAAGGAGCTAGATCAAGTTTTGGAAGTTCAGTTTTTAAGATAATATCACTGATTTTTTTGCGTCCTGTAAAAACATGATAAATATTGTATTCGTAATTATTTCTATTAAATCCAAGTCCTGTTGTAGCATTTGCTTGAGGATCAACATCAACTAAAAGCACCTTTTTTTCGGCTACTGCTAAACTTGCTGCTAAATTTATCGCTGTTGTGGTTTTGCCTACGCCACCTTTTTGATTGGCTATGGTAATGATCTCACTCATCTTAAACTATATATCCTTTTATTGTCAAGTAAAATGCTTCCGTCTTCATAAAGCAAAGCCTCTTTTAAAGGGAGTTTTTTGCCTTCATGATGAACGCTAAATGGTTTTGATTTTTCAAATTCTATCACATACTTGCTAAAAATTTGCTTCCATAAAATTTTTTTTTGAATTTCTTTGATAAAAAGTTCTATAAAGTCCTTTAAATCAATATCTATATCCAAAAGTCCAGCCCCAGCTGGAGCAGTTTTGATATTTATACCCACACCAACAACGATGAAGTCTCTTATCCTTGCACTCATCATACCGCCGATTTTTTTATCAGCTATATAAAGATCATTTGGCCACTTCAGCCAAATTTTTGAGCCTTGCTCGCTTAAAAGCTCTTTTAAAATAAAGCTAAAATAAATACTTACTGAAGATAAAGGCAAATCCTGAGGTAAATCCTCTAAGCTCAAGCAAAAATTTAAGTGCAAATTGCCTTTTGTGCTATGCCATTCATTTTCCCTGCTGCCTATGCCTCCGGTTTGCTCTAAAGCATAAAGGGCTAAGTTTTTATTGATTGTAGCATTTCGCACCGCTTCACACATATAAAGATGTGTTGAAGCTATACTTTCAATACAAATAATCTCCACTTTTCAACCTTTTTCCATTAAGATAAGTTCTTGCATCAAGCACTTTTTTACCAGCTTCTTGAAGTTTTTTTATCCTTAAAACTCCATTTTTACATGCTAATAAAAAAGCATCTTTTTCTAGGCTTAAAATTTGAGCGCCTTGGTGCTTTTCATCTTCGCTAACAAGCTCTATTTCAACGAGCTTTAAGCCATTGTTTAAAAAAATTTGAGGCCAGTTATAAAAGGCAAGATATTGTTGATAAATATCCCTTGCTGTTTGCTCTTTTATATCAATAAGTCCATCTTCTTTTTTGATTTTCGTGCAAAAGCTAGCCTTGCTTTCATCTTGAATTTGTGGGTGAAGGCTTTGAAATTCATTTAAGGTTTTTACACAAAGCTTTGCGGCAAGTTCGCCTAGCTCTTCAAAGACAAGCAAGGCATTTTTATCTTTAATATCACACTCAAGGCTTTGTAAAATAGCACCTGTATCAAGTCCTTCGTCCATAAGCATAGTGCAAACCCCGCTTTTTTCATCGCCGTTTAAAATTGCACTTTGTATAGGACTTGCCCCGCGGTATTTTGGTAAAAGCGAGGCGTGTAGATTGATACAAGGTGCAAGCTCTAAAATGCTTTTTGGCAAGATTTTTCCATATGCAGCCACAACGATAAAATCAATATCTAACTTTCTTAACAGCTCTTGAAAAATCTCATCTTTAAGACTTTTTGGGGTTAAAACCTTTAAATTATGCTTTAAAGCAAGTGTTTTTACCGCACTTTGAGTAAGAATTTGCTTTCTGCCTACAGCCTTATCTTGCTGAGTAATAACAGTTAGTATATTAAAACCGGTTTGAATAAGTTCTTCTAAAATCCTTGCTGCATACTCTGGAGTTCCCATAAATACTATGTTTTTACTCATTTTTTTCCTTTATAATCCACACCCCAAATTCGCATCGCTTCAATGATAGGTTCAAGCGATAAACCAAGTTTGGTAAGCTTGTATTCAACCTTTGGTGGAATTTGAGCATAAATTTTTCTTGTGATGAGTTTATCTTTTTCTAAGTCTCTAAGTTGCAAGGTTAAAGTTCTGTGCGTAACACTTGGCATTAGACGCTTAAGCTCATTAAAACGTTTTTTTCCTCCAAAAAGATAAAAAAGTATCACGGCTTTATATTTTCCACTGATTAAGCTTAAAGTTGTCTCAACAGGGCAGGTTAAAGTATCGCATAATAATTCTGTGTTTTTCATCATTTTCTTTGACATTTTTAGCCTTTTTTAAAAAGAGTTTATTTTAGCATAAGTTCCTTAAAATAAGCCTTTAATAAGATATAAATTTTATACCTAAATAAAATTTATATCCTTGTGTATCTTTTTTGTGCGTTCTTGTTTTTTATATCTTTGCTTGTTATAATTAAAAACTTAAAATATTTAGTTTCACAAAGGAGAAATAATGCGTTTTTTAGACAATGAAAAAATCATTGAGTTTTCAAATTTTCGCCACGCATGCAATAGCAACGGCTTTGATGGCACAAAAAAACTCAGTGAAAAAGATTTAAACACTCTTTTAGAGGTGGCTCGTTTAAGTCCGAGTTCTTTTGGTTTTGAGCCTTGGAAATTTCTTGTGATTAAAGATAAGGCTTTAAGAGAAAAGCTTGAACCTATAGTTTGGGGTGGGGTTGATGCCTTAAAAAATGCAAGTGATTTTATCATTATCTTAGCACGAAAAAATATCGATATGAAGCCAGATGGCGAGCATGTTAGACATATGATGCAAGATGTGCAAAAATTACCTGATGAAATTCAAAAGATTAAAAGCGAATTTTGCACGAATTTCCAAAAAAATAATTTTCGTATCTTTGGTAATGAAAAGGCGGTGTTTGATTGGGCATGCAAACAATGTTATATCGCCCTTGGTAATGTAATGAGTGCAGCAGCTTTGCTTGGGCTTGATAGCCTTGCCATAGAGGGCTTTGATCAAGAAGGCGTTGAAAAGCTTTTAGCTGATGAAAAGCTCATTGATAGCACGCATTTTGGGGTAGCTGTTTGCCTTGCTTTAGGTTATAGGGCAAATCCTCCAAAACGAGCAAAAACAAGACAAGATTTTGAGGCTGTCGTGCAGTTTATTTAAGTAAGGCTTGAATTTCAAAGAAGTTTTTTCGGCTTCTTTGAATTTTGCTTTAAAAAGTTTAAATTTATGATATGAACCCACTTGCAAGAACTCTGTCCTTATCGTAAAAAACAGCCATTTGTCCGCTTGCAAGCCCATATACTTCTTCTTTAAGTTCTATTTTTGCACTGCCATCATCTGCTATTTTTACCACACAAGGCGTGGCTTTACTTCGGTAGCGGATTTTTACTTCACAATCAAGCTCTTTTGCGTCTAAGAAAAGATTGATTTTATCAAGCTCAAATTCCTTGATTTTAAGCTCTTCTTTCTTGCCGACTACGATTTGATTTTTATCTGCGTTGATTTTTAAGACAAAGTGTGGCTCATGCGCGCCCTTTACTTCAAAACCACGTCTTTTGCCTATAGTATAGTGCATATAGCCTTCATGCTTACCTACGACTTTACCGCTGCTATCAAGCACTTCGCCGGGAATTTTTGTATCCATGAATTGCTCTAAAACCTGCACATAAGTATCCTCAACAAAGCAAATTTCAGCACTTTCTTTTTGTGTCGCAAAGCTTTGAAGCTCTTTTATGCTTGCTGCATAAGCTTTAACTTGTTCTTTTCTTTGCTCTCCTAAAGGAAAGATAAGATAAGGCAGGGCGTCTTTATCAGCTGAAGCAAGAAAATAACTTTGATCTTTGCTCTCATCAACAGCTACTTTTATAAAACCATCTTCAATGCGCGCATAATGTCCTGTAGCAAGTTTTTCACAGCCTAAGCTTTTTGCAAATTCTAAAAGCTTACCAAGTTTGATAAAGCGGTTACACCACGCACAAGGATTAGGTGTTTTACCTTCTTTATAGGTATTAACAAAGGGCATATACACGGCCTTTTTAAAGTCTTCTTGTAAGTCTAAAATGTGGTGTTTTATACCTAAAAATTTCGCTACTCTTTCGACTTTGGCGATATTTTCTTCATGATAACCGGGCTTGCCATGCAGTTTCATATAACAGCCCTCAACCTCATGCCCTTGTTTAAGAAGTGTGTAAGCGGTTATGGTGCTATCAACTCCTCCGCTCATGGCGACTAAAATTTTCATCATTTTCCTTTAATTTTTTGATAATCAAATCCAAGTCGTCAAGTATCTCATACTGAAAAATATCATCATTTGAAATCATTTCGTTTTTAAGTAAAGAATGCCTGACAAACTCATCAAAACCCTGCCAAAATTCTTTCCCAACAACAAAAATAGGAACTTCTTTAAAACCAAGTTGCTTTAAGGTTAGCACTTCAAGAAGCTCATCAAGTGTTCCATAGCCGCCGGGGAAGATCACAAAAGCAATGCTCTTTTCAATAAGAGCCATTTTGCGAATGGCTAAGCTTTTAAAAGTCATATTATATCCTAAAAAGTCGTTTAACTTTTGCTCAAATGGTAAAAAAATATTAAAACCTATGGATTTTTCGCCCTCTAAGCCAAGTTTGTTTTTAGCATAAAATGCCCCTTCATTAGCACCCATCATTATGCCACCACCTCCTCCAGTAATGACACTAAAACCTTCTTCAACGCATTTAAAAGCTAAATTTTTAGCCTGCTCGTAGTAAAAACTGCCTTTTTTCAGACGCGCTGAACCAAAGAAAGTTATGGGCTTGTGAAGTTTTATGATAGAGTTGAATTGCTCTAAATCATCATTGATATAATCTGTCATTTTTTACCTCTTGCGTTAAAAAATAAGCGTTGATTGTAGCTAAAAAATTTATAAAAAATCATTAAAGGGCTTTTTGAATTTTAAAATAAAAATTTATAAGCAAGAAAATAAATCTTTAAGTTTTAATCATTTAATATTTATTTATAAGTTATTTTTTAAGTTTAATTGTCTATAATCTACATTTTAAATTTTTCACAATAAAGGCGATAAATAATGCTTTGGGCGATATTTAGGGCAAATTCAAGAGTTCTAAAAGCTATTTTTGAGTTTTACAAACAAGGTTTTGCAAACCTTACTCTTGGAAAAATTTTGTGGAAAATCATTTTTGTCAAGCTTTTTGTTATCTTTTTTGTCTTTGAAATGTTTGTCTTTGATGATAATTTCAAAGCTTTGTATAAAAGCGATGAGGAAAAAACACATTTTGTGCTTAAAAATTTACTGCAAGAGGAGTAGTGATGGCTGAATTATCAAGTGTGGATTGGAGTAGGGCTCAGTTTGCTCTTACTGCTTTATATCATTTCATCTTTGTGCCTTTGACTTTGGGGCTAAGCTTTATTTTAGCGATTATGGAGACTATTTATGTTAAAACGAGTGATGAAAAATGGAAAAAAATCACTCAATTTTGGATGGCTTTATTTGCCATAAATTTTGCTATAGGCGTGGCTACTGGCATTATTATGGAGTTTGAGTTTGGCACGAACTGGGCAAATTATAGCTGGTTTGTGGGTGATATTTTTGGTGCGCCTTTGGCAGTTGAGGGCATAATGGCGTTTTTCTTAGAGGCGACTTTTTTTGCGGTGATGTTTTTTGGCTGGAACAAGGTTTCAAAGGGCTTTCACTTGCTTTCTACTTGGTGTGTGGCTATAGGTTCAAATTTATCAGCCTTTTGGATACTTGTGGCAAATGGTTGGATGCAATACCCTGTAGGCATGGCTTTTAATCCAGATACAGCAAGAAATGAAATGCAAAATTTCTTTGAAGTGGCTTTAAGTCCAGTTGCTATAGCTAAGTTTTTACACACTATAGGCAGTGGTTTTGTTATAGCTGCTTTGTTTGTTATGGGTGTTTCTGCGTGGTTTTTGCTTAAAAAACGTTTTATAAGCGAGGCTAAAAAAAGCCTTGTAGTAGGGGCTAGCTTTGGTTTTGTGTGTTCTATATTTTTATTTTTTAGTGGCGATGAGAGTGCGTATAGGGTAACTCAAACTCAGCCTATGAAGCTTGCGGCTATGGAAGGTATTTATAAGGGCGAGCACAGAGCTGGGCTTGTGCCTTTTGGGATTTTAAATCCAAACAAAACATTGGGCGATAATGAAAATGTCTTTTTGTTTGGCTTAGAAATTCCTTATGCGCTTTCCATCTTAGGAAATCGTGATCCAAATTCTTTTGTGCCGGGTATTGAAGACTTAGTTTATGGCAATAGTGAAAAAGGCGTGGTGCCTATGCAAGAGCGAATTGACAATGGCAAACTTGCTTTAAATGCTCTTAAAAATTATCAGCTTGCTAAAGAAAATAACGATACTAAGGCTATGAGTGAGCATAGAAGCATTTTAGAAAAGAATTTTAAAGACTTTGGCTATGGCTATTTTGATGATGCTAAAGAACTTGTGCCTCCTGTGGCACTTACCTTTTATAGCTTTCACTTAATGGTAGCTTTAGGAAGCTTATTTTTCTTGCTTTTTATCGTAGTGCTTTATCTTTCAATGGCAAATAATATAGAAAAATTCCGCAAGATTTTATGGGTTTGCGTGTTTTTTGTTCCGCTTGGTTTTGTCGCAGCTGAGGCTGGCTGGATAGTTGCTGAGGTAGGACGTCAGCCTTGGGCTATACAAGATCTCATGCCAGTTGGTGTTGCGGCTACAAATTTGGGCGCTGTAAATGTACAAATTTCATTTTGGCTTTTTGCTGTGCTTTTCACAGCCTTGCTTGTGGCTGAACTTAAAATCATGCTTACTTATATCAAAAAGGGGTTTTAAATGTTTTTTGGCTTAGAACTTAGCGGACTTCAGATGTATTGGTGGCTTATAGTAAGCTTGCTTGGTGGGCTTTTGGTGTTTATGTTTTTTGTGCAAGGTGGGCAAACTTTGATAGACAGCCTTAGCAAAAATGAACTTGAAAAAAGTATGCTTGTGAATTCTTTGGGGCGTAAATGGGAGCTTGGTTTTACTACCTTAGTCATGTTTGGTGGGGCTTGTTTTGCAGCTTTTCCGCTTTTTTATAGCACGAGTTTTGGTGGGGCGTATTGGGCTTGGCTGGCGATTTTGTTTTGCTTTATTTTGCAAGCTGTAAGTTACGAATACCGCAAAAAAGAAGGCAATGTCTATGGCTCAAAAACTTATGAAATTTTCCTTAAAATCAATGGCTTTTTAGGCGTTTTCCTCATAGGCATAGCCCTTTCTAGTTTTTATAGTGGCTCACATTTTAGCTTAAATGAACATAATTTCGTGCAGTGGCAAAGCCCTTTTAGAGGACTTGAATTGCTTTTAAATCCTTATAATTATCTCTTAGCTTTAGCTTTGGTATTTTTAAGCAGGGTTTTAGGGGCAAGTTATTTTATGAATAATATCTTAGATGAAGAGTTAAAACTTAGAGCAAGTAAGGCTGTGCTTGTGAATGCTCTGCCTTTTTTGCTTTTTTTTGTGGCTTTTTTGGGCTGGATTTTTACTAAAGATGCTTTTTTTATGGCTGAAAATAATGAGATTGTGATGAAGCCTTTTGGGTATTTTTTAAGCTTTATCTCATGTTATGGGCTTTTTGCGGTGTTATTTTTAGTAGGACTTGTTTTTGTCGTGCTTGGACTTTGGCTTAATATCTTTATCAAAGCAAGATGTGGGGTGTGGAATTTAGGTATAGGCGTGGTTTTAGTTGTCTTTGCGCTTTTAGCCAGTCTTGGAGTGCAAAATGCCTTTTATCCGTCCTTAAGCGAGCTTCAAAGCTCATTAAGCATTAAAAATGCAAGCTCAAGTTATTATACACTTAGCGTTATGGCTTATGTGTCTTTGCTTGTGCCTTTTGTTTTAGCTTATATCTTTTATGTGTGGCGCGCTATGGATAGGGTGAAAATCACAAAAGAAGAAATAGCAAACGATCATCATACGTATTGAAAGGAAAAATTATGGAAGGCTTATTTTTACTAGCTTGGCCCCTTGTGATATATCTAAGTTATAAATTCATAAGGCTCAATTTAAATCAACTAGATAAAATGGAAAAGCTTGAAAAGCTTGAAAACAAAAAAGAGGCTTGAAAATATCTATTTTCAAGCTTTGACTTAGGGCTTGATTTGATATTTGATTGATTTATGCAATTTAAGCTTTACTTGTGTAGAGCTTAAATTTTTTGTTTATATTTTTTTGATCTTATCTTACACTCCTTCAAAAAATTCTTGTATATCAACTTCTAAAATTCTGGCGATTTTAAGCAGATGTTTTATATTAAAATGCTGATTTTTATGATAAATCTCAGCTTCAAAGGTAGCAAAAACCACCTTTGAATTTTTTAATTTCAGTGCAAGGCTTCATTGAGCTTTACAGCTTTTTTGTTTAAAGCGACTACGATTTGTCCTGTTTGAGAGTTCATTCTAAAATGAAGCCCGTTAAGATTGGCTAGTTCTGAGCCTTTGTAAAGTTCTTTGTCAAAGCTAAAATTTGGGTTGAGTTTGGCAAGTTCATCTTTATCTTTTAGGGCGATTTTTGTGCCTTCAAGCACGGCTATGCCAGCATCGACTATACAATTATCCCCCAAAGGTATGCCTGTAACTGAGTTTGCTCCAAGTAAGCATGCCTTTCCTACGCTGATAGCATTGCCACTTGTGCCACTTAGCACGCCTAAGATAGACGCTCCACCGCCCACATCAGAGCCTTCGCCCACAACTACGCTTGAGCTAACGCGTCCTTCAACCATGCACGCTCCTGTGGTGCCAGCGTTAAAATTCACATAAGCAGCTCCTGGCATGATAGTTGTGCCAGCTGCTAAAGCCGCTCCCATTCGCACTTTGGCTGTGTCAAGTACTCTAGTGTTATCTTCTGGGATAATATGAGCTAAAAATCTTGGGAATTTATCTACAAAATCGATCTTTGGATACGTTTTACTAAATTTCAACTCAAGTTCATTTTTACGCAAATACTCAAGCTCTATAGGCTTATCATTACTCCACGCCACATTAGCTAAAAGTCCAAAAGCTCCGTTTAAATTCAAGCTTCTTAAAGGGGCTTTTTTGCCTGAAAGCAAATAAAGCTTTAAATACACACTTTCAACACTGCGAGGCTCTTTATCCTCAAACAAGCACACAAAGGCAAACTCGTTGGGTTTGAAATGTTTTTTTGCAGCTTTAAGCACATCGATATTTAAATGCCCTTCTTCATCTTTAAAAGGTTCAAAGCAAGCTAGAGCAAAGTCAATATCCTTTTCCTCAAGCACGCCTACAAATTCACTTGAGTTAAAGTCTATTTCTTGTCCTTTTTGCATAAAGCTTTCAAGTAAAATCGCAGCTGAGCCATAATTTTGCTCAAAATTTATATGTGCAAAGCGAGCTTGCAAGGTTTTTTCAGTATTAAGCTGTCCTTTATCAAGCACGGCTATACCAAAGGCTATAGGCTTTTTATAAGCTTTTTTTTGTTCGATTTGTTTTACGAATTGTAAAAAATCTTCTTTTGTTTTGATATCCATAATTTTTCCTTTTTTAAAAATTTATTGTGAGCACGCTGGTGCTGCATTTGGCACAGGTTGCACGGCAGTATTATCTGCTAAGCCTTCTTTTTGCACCTTTTCTAAAAAGTCCCAAAGCTTGTGAGCTGCTTCATCGTAACGCTTTGCGCTTAAACTATCGCTTTGATAAAAGCTTACTGGTTTGCCACTATCTCCGCCTTCTCTTACGCTCATTTCAAGCGGAATTTGAGCTAAAACTTCACAATTGTGTTCTTTAGCAAGTGCTTGTGTGCCTCCTTTGCCAAAAATTTCATAGATTTTGCCATTATCAGGGCATAAAAAGCCACTCATATTTTCGATGATACCAGCGATTGGAATGTGAAGTTTTTCAAACATATCTAAGGTTCTTTTACTATCATCAATCGAGACAAGCTGAGGGGTAGAAACACAAATTCCAGCGCTAACAGGCACGCTTTGAGCGAGGCTGATTTGTGCATCACCGGTTCCGGGTGGCATATCAAATAAAAGCACATCAAGCTCGCCCCAAAGCACATCAGTTAAAAGCTGTTCAACTGCTTTCATAATCATCGCTCCACGCCAGATAAGCCCTTGTTCCTTAGCAACAAGCACGCCCATACTCATCATTTCTACCCCATAAGCAAGTATAGGCTTGATTTTATTGCCAACAAGCTCGACTTTCGCGTCATCTTGCCCCATCATTCTAGGGATATTTGGACCATAGATATCAAGATCAAGCAAGCCTACTTTTTTACCCATTTTGGCTAGATTAATGGCTAAATTTAAAGTTGTGGTTGATTTGCCAACTCCACCTTTTCCGCTTGAAATCATCACGAAATTTTGAATTTGTGGGGCTATGTTTTTGCCACTTTGGGTGTTTGACTTCTCTTTAGGTGGTGCTGGGTGCTTGATCTCAAGCTTAAGCTCTTTTAAATTTAAGTCTTTTAAAGCGGCTTTGATATTTGTATCAAGTTCTTTGACAAAGTCTTCATTGGCTGAAAAAATTTCTACTACAAGGTTTAAGATACCATCTTCATAGTCGATTTTTTTCACACAATTAAACGCTAAAATATCCTTAGAAAAACCCGGATATTTCACGCTTTTGAGTTTTTCTTTAATCTTTTCTACCATTTTTTTCTCCTCATTTTACATTTGAAATTTTACTCAAAAAAAATAAAATTTAGCTTTGTAATAGTGTATAATATAGTAACATAAAAATTTCTTCAAGGATAAAGTGTGTTAGAACTTTCTTTGATAATGCTTGCTGCTGGAGATTCTACGAGGTTTAACCTCCCTACAAAAAAGCAGTTTTTACGCATAAAAAGTGATCCTTTGTGGCTGTATGCGACAAAAAGACTCAGTTCTTTTTATACTTTTAAGAATATAATTGTTACTTCTGGTAA
Source organism: Campylobacter sp. MIT 12-8780 (assembly GCF_006864535.1). Taxonomy (NCBI): domain Bacteria; kingdom Pseudomonadati; phylum Campylobacterota; class Epsilonproteobacteria; order Campylobacterales; family Campylobacteraceae; genus Campylobacter; species Campylobacter sp. MIT 12-8780. The sequence continues at coordinate 29,741 of NZ_QHLL01000011.1, read as the reverse complement.
TATTTCTTATATGAAAAAATTTGCTCCTCATTATGACTTTGTTCAAGGTGGAGCAACAAGAGCGCAGTCTTTAAAAAATGCACTTGAAAAGGTGCAAACACCTTGGGTTATGGTTAGTGATGTCGCAAGGGTTGATATCCCACATAGCCTTTTTTTAAGGCTTGTTGAAAATGCTTTGCATGCTGATTGTATCACACCTGCTTTAAAGGTGGCTGATACAGCCTTGTATGCAAACGATGAGGCTTTGCAAAGAGAAAAGATCAAACTCATCCAAACCCCACAACTCTCACGCACAAGTTTGCTTCAAAAGGCTTTAAATTTAAACGCCGATTTTAGTGATGATAGCACAGCGATGAGTGCTGTGGGCGCTAAGGTTTGGTTTGTTGGGGGTGATGAAAGGGCAAGAAAGCTAACCTATAAAGAGGATTTAGCTAGCTTTAAGCTCCCTGCGCCTAGTGCTGAAGTCTTTAGTGGAAATGGCTTTGATGTGCATGAATTTGGCGAAAATAGGGCTTTGATCTTAGGTGGGATAAAAGTGCATGAGAGTATGGGCTTAAAGGCACATTCAGACGGCGATGCTGTCGCTCATGCTTTAACAGATGCTTTGCTTGGAGCAGCGAGTTTAGGCGATATAGGAGAACATTTTCCAGATACAGATGAGGCGTATAAAAATGCTGATTCTATGCAACTTTTAAGTAAGGTTTATACTCTTGTGAAACAATACGGCTTTGAGCTTGTAAATGCTGATATTAGCGTCATCGCTCAAGCTCCAAAACTTGGCGAGTTTAAGGCTTTAATCGCAAAAAATATCGCCTCTTGCTTGGGCGTGAGTGAATTTAGAGTAAATGTTAAAGCCACCACCACAGAAGGGCTAGGCTTTGTAGGGCGAAAAGAAGGAATCGCCGTTTTAGCAAGTGTGAATTTAAAATATTTTGATTGGACGCAACTATGAAAGTTTTGATTGTTGAAAATGAGCTTTATCTGGCTCAAAGTATCTCAAATAAGCTCAGTGATATAGGTTATATTTGTGATATTGTCGCTCAAATAAAACAAGTGGATACAAATGCACATTATGATGTGATCTTACTCTCCACAAATATAGACGAATTTGAAAAAATAATCACGCATTTTAAGCAAAGCGTGATTGTGTTGCTGATCTCTTATATCAGTGTAGATACGGTTATAAGTCCTTTAAAAGCTGGGGCGAGTGATTATATACAAAAGCCTTTTATGATAGAAGAGTTGATTCGAAAGATCAAGCACCATCAAGAATACAAAGCCTTGCAACTTTTAAATAAATCCTTTTTAACGTATATCCAAACGCACCTAAAGAAAGCAAAAATTAAAAGTTTTGATTATAAAAAGCTTCAATTGCCTTTGATTTTAAAAACTTTTAAGCAAGTTAATGCTGATGCTTTTGTATTTCACTACCTTAAAACACACCAGCTTAAATTTTCTTGTATTGATTTAAGTGAAGTAAGTGGCGTGGATAAAATTTTGAAACACGCCAATGATAAAAATTTGCTCTTTTTAGTGAATTTTCAAAGTCTCAAAGCTGATGAAAAAGAAAAATTACTCGCTGAATGCAAAAATAAAAAAGTGATTATTTATACTAATTCTGAACTTGATCTTGATACGAGTATTCATACTATAGATCTTAATGATGGGGAAAAAAGCTTGGCAAATAATGAGATTTTAACCATAGATGAATATGTGAAATTTATCATCACTCAGTATCAAAATACCTTTCCGGATACTGATTTATCAAAAAGATTAGGCATTTCAAGAAAATCTCTTTGGGAAAAAAGGAAAAAATATGGACTCGCGAAGAAAAAATAAAAATCTTGTACTAACAAAAAGCGAATATGAAATTTTTTGCCTCATTAAAGCCGGAATGCTCGGCTCTTGCACACATTTAATGAATGAAAACGAAAGAGATGAGCTTATCAAAACAGGTGGAGTAAAAGGTGAAAAATTCCCTTACGCATTGACTTTTTCTTCAGCTAAAAACGATCAAATACTTCAGCAAGTTCAAATAGGACAAGTGCTTGATTTGTATTGTGAAAAAAAGCTCGTAGGACAGATCAAGGTTGAAAGCAAATTTAAAAACGATAAAAGCTTAAATAATATTTTCTCATCAAACACTTGCTCGCTTGAGGATTTGGGCGAAATTTGCATAGGTGGAGAATTTGAGCTTTTTGAATCAAAAATAGAACAATCAAAACAAGAATTTCTCCATATCAAAAAAACCTTAAATGCGAGAAGTATCACTGCCATAGTCTCAAGTTTTGATCCTTTACACAGAGGACATGAGCGCATTTTTCGCTGGACTATAGACAAAGCAGATTTAGTTGTGGTGTTTTTGATCGAATCTTATGAAGAAAATGGGCTTGATTTTGAGCTTAAACATAAATTTGTGCAAAGCTTTATCCAGCAATACATACCAAAAGAACGCGTTTTTGTCTTTCCTTTAAAGGATATTGCGATCTTTCACGCACACTTAAATCCTAAGCTTGAGGGCATTATCGCAAAGAGTTTAAATTGCACTAAAATCGTCGTCGGGCAAAATCATACCGGACTTGGAATGTTTTTTGATAATAATATCCCAAGAACTATGCTTGATGAATTTGCAAAAGATTATGGTATAGAAGTTGTTGTGTTACCTGAATTTGTGTTTTGCGAAAAATGTAAAGTTGCAGTGAGTATAAAATCCTGCCCGCACGGCTCTCATCATCATATCAAATTCAACTCTGCCTCGCTTAAAAGTCTTTTAAGACTTGGTATTATCCCGCCACCTGTGTTTATGAGACGTGAAATTTCTTTTATTATCCTAGCTCATCTTTTTCCAAATCGCTTTAAACATATGCAAAAGCTGTATAATGATCTTTTTGCGACACAAGGCATTATTGAAGAGCGAAAAGATGAGGAGTTTTATGCTCAACTTTTAAAACTCTATCAAATCACTTATATGGTGTAATGTATGCAAAAATGTTTTTTAACTTTTTTTTATGTAGGTTTAATCAAATTTGCACCCGGCACTTTTGGGAGTTTAGCTGCTTTGGTGCCTGCTTTTTTGATTTTAAGATATTTAAGTGTTGAAACTTTGTTTTTGCTTTCTTTTCTCATTTTTGTATTTTCCATAAATATCATTAATGATTATGAAAAAAAGACCAATACGCATGACTCAAAACATATAGTTATCGATGAAGTAGCCGGTGTATTTTTAGCAGCTTCACTTGCCGCTTGGGCTAAGAATTCGCTTTTCAGTCTTTTTTTAGCTTTTGTGTTATTTCGTTTTTTTGATATTACTAAGCCTTCTGTGATAGGTAAGCTTGATAAAAATGTCAAAGGCGGGCTTGGCGTGATGAGTGATGATATGCTTGCTGGGCTTTTTGCTGGGCTTTTAAGTGCTGTGATTTATGGCTTTGGTTTGAAATTTGAGCTTTTAAGCTGGGATATAGCTTTAAATGAAATTTTTAGATAAAAAGCATTTTTCTTTTGTTTTTTAATGAAAAATTCAATTTAAATAATGTAAAATAAAAGTTTTAATTTTTAGAAAGGACAAAAATAAATGGCAAATCACAAATCAGCCGAAAAAAGAGCAAGACAAACCATCAAAAGAACAGAAAGAAATAGATACTACCGAACAAGGCTTAAAAATATTACAAGAGCCGTAAGAGAAGCAGCTGAACAAAACGATAAGAATGCAGCTAATGAAGCTTTGAAAATAGCCAATAAAAGTATTCATTCTATGGTAAGTAGAGGCTTTTTGAAAAAACAAACTGCTTCACGCCGTGTAAGCAGACTTGCCCTTTTAGTGAATAAAATCGCTTAAGTTTTTATGCTCGCAAGCAAACTTCAACCCTTTCTTAAACGCTATGAAGAGCTTCAAAGCCTTCTTAGCGATGCAAGTGTGATGAATGATATCACTAAGGTAACAGCTCTTTCAAAAGAGCAAAAGGGTATTCAAGCTCTTGTTTTCAAAGCCAAAGAATACCTTGATACACTTAAAAATATAGATGAAAACAAAAATTTACTAAGTGACAATGAGCTTGGCGAACTTGCCAAAGAAGAACTTAAAAGCTTAGAACCTCTAAAAATCAAGCTTGAAGAAGAGCTTAAAATCTTACTTTTACCAAAAGATAAAAATGATGAAAAAAATATCTTTTTAGAAATCAGAGCTGGTACAGGTGGAGATGAAGCGGCTTTATTTGTGGGGGATTTGATTAAAGCGTATGCAAGATATGCTGAGCTAAGAGGCTATAAAATGGAAATTGTTAGCTCAAGCGAAGGAAGCGTTGGAGGCTTTAAAGAAATTATCGTCTTAATCAAAGGCGAAGGAGCTTTTTCTCGCCTTAAATACGAAGGTGGCACGCATAGAGTGCAAAGAGTGCCACAAACTGAGTCTCAAGGTAGAGTGCATACCTCAGCCATAACCGTAGCTGTTATGCCAGAACTTGATGAAATAGAGATTGAAATCAACGAAAAAGACTTAAAAATCGATGTTATGCGAAGTAGCGGGCACGGCGGACAAAGCGTAAATACTACAGATAGTGCAGTGCGTATCACGCATTTGCCAACAGGTTTGGTTGTGGTAAATCAAGACGGCAAATCCCAGCACAAAAACAAAGAAGCTGCGATGAAAGTGCTAAGAGCGAGGCTTTATGAGCTTCACGAGCAAGAAAGACTTGCAAAAGAAAGCCAAGACAGAAAATCCCAAGTTGGTAGCGGAGATAGAAGCGAACGCATACGAACTTATAATTTTCCGCAAAACAGAATCAGCGATCATCGTATCAATCTTACTCTTTATAGGCTTGATCAAATTATGGAAAATGGGACATTTGATGAGATCATAGAGCCTTTAATCACGCATTTTCAAGCCCTTGCTTTAGAAGAAAATGGACTTTAATCACAAAAAAGCATAAAAACTTAAATTTATTGAGCTTTTTTTCAACTATTGACTAAATAAATGTTATGATTAAAGCCAAGGAGTTTAAAATGAAAGTATTTTTAAGTGTAGTAAGTTTTATTTTCTTTTTTATAGCTTGCTCAGGCGAGAAAAACGCAGAACAAAGTGCCTTTACAAATCCTTTTACTCTTGAAAAAAATCAAGGAATTTTTTATTTTATGCAAGGTAAATTAGGCGAAAAGGAGCAAAAACTCTATCTGAGTATAGAGCAAAAAACTGAGGGAAATTTAAGCGTAAATGCTTCTTTACTTGGCGAAAAGGAATTGTATTTTTCAGGCTTTTTAAATGATGATAATACAAGTTTTGTGTTGCACGCTCAAAACGCACAAGAAAAAGACATCATCGAGGGGCAAATCAGCTTTGATACGCTTTTTATCCCTACAATAGAGGCGAATGTAACCCGAGCAAAACAGCAAACCCCAGCTCATTTTATACTCGCTCAAAATAAAGTCAATGTTTTGGATTTTGTTGAGAATGTAGCTCAAGAAAAAAAGAGTGTTGATGGGGCAAGTTTTACGAGCACTTTAAGCGATGAGGGCTTTTTAATTCCTTCAAATTCAAAACTCAGCCTTGAAGCAAGTGCAAGAATCAATCAAAAAATAGGCTTAAGCGCTCAAAGTATCAAAGAACTTCAAACAAAACTTATGAAAGTCCAGCAAGAAAAATTTGCCAAAGAAGAAAAATTTTCTTTTTATACTGAGCATATTAATTCGCTAAGTCCTTATTATATAGATGATGAAATTTTGGTATTTAGCTCTTTAGAATATGTGTATTTAGGCGGCGCTCATGGTATGCCTTATTTGAGTTCTTTAATCTTTTCTTTGCAAGATGGGAGCGAAATTTCAGGAAAAAGTAAGGATTTGTTTGAGAATGTTAATGATGAAGCTCTTTTAAATCTTGTGCTTGAGGCTTTAAGCGTATATAATGAAACAAGCTCTTTTAAAGACACACAAGGTGCAAAACGTTTTATAGAGTGGGACGATACAAACAAAAATGGTTTTGTAGCTTTGCCAGAAAACTTTTTCATTACCGAAAAAGGCGTTGAGTTTGTGTATCAGCCTTATGAGATCGCTTCTTTCGCAGAAGGACACATCAGCATTTATATCACTTTTGATAAACTTGCTCCTTTTGTGAAAAAAAGCTCACCTTTGGCGTATCTTTTTAAGCAAAAAAGCTAGTTTTACGGATAATATTTAGAATTTGTGATAAGCGTTTAGCCTTCTTCTTGTTTTGAGTTAGCATAGCTTGCTTATCAACAAGTGTTTTTATTTAAGGCTTTTGAGTAATTTGGGCTATAACAAAATGCCAAAATTAAAGCTTATCTTGCCTCAAGCTGATTTGAGCTTAGCAAGAGGCTGCTTAAAAGCTCTTTGCTAAAACTTAGAGCCTGAGTGTTAAGTTTATTTAAAAGCTTATCTAGTGCGTCTGGTTCTTTCCAGCTTGGATTTTCTACTTTTGCTAGCTCTTCTACTCTTTTTTTGGCTTTTTCAAGATTGCCTAACTCATCGATTAAGCCTAGTTTTGCAGCTTGATCTGATAAAAACACTCTTGCATTTGCCCATTTATCTTTTTCTTCAAGCTTTAAATTTCGCTCTTTGGCTACAAATTCAGTAAAAAGTTCATAACTTTGAGTGATGAGCTCTTGCAAATACGCTTTTTCTTGTCCGCTCCAAGCCCTTGTAAAAGTGCCTGCTTCTTTATATTCGCCAGCCTTTATCACTTGAGGCTTTATGCCAAGCTTGTTTGCAAGTTCGCTTAAATCAGCGCCTTGCATAATAACGCCTATAGAGCCGATAAAAGAAGCAGGATTTGCGATGATCTCATTTGCACTAACTCCAGCTAAATAGCTTCCACTTGCCATAGTTCCGCTTGCATATACCACCACAGGCTTTTTAGCTTGTAAGTCTTTTACTGCTAGAGCCAGTTCCATACTTGGAGCAAAAAGCCCACCCGGACTATCAATGATAAAAAGCACGCCTTTGATACTTTCATCATCTTTAAGTTTATTAAGCGCTTCAAGAGTGGTATTGACATTAATGATTTCACCACTTAACTCGACTTTGGCAAGATTGTTTAAAGAAGTTTTTGAATCGGAGTTTGGCACAAGGATGAGCGCAACGATAAATAAAAACACAAAGGTTTTAAAATAGGTATTTATATATCTTATGCACGCACCAAATGCCTTAAAAATAGACTTTAAAAACTGCATTCTTTTCCTTTAATAAAAATTTTTTCAACCTTTTTTGCATTTAAGACAAACTGCAAAGGAAGTTGTTTCAAATCACATTCTTGCACCTTAAATACGCTGATATCAGCTATCTTACCTGCTTTTAGCTCACCAAGCTCTAAATTTAGGGCTTTAGCTGGTTTTGAAGTCGCCATTAAAAGCAGCTCTTTAGCTAAATCTTGAGGCTTAAAGTCTTGATGGATAAGCAAATTTGCCCTCATTTCATCAAGCATAGATAAAGAGATATTTGAGCTTAGCCCATCAGTGCCAAGATGCACGTTCATACCAGCTTTTAAAGCCTTTTTAAGTGAAAATCTTGCTTTGCTTAGTAAGCGATTTGAAACAGCACAATGCGTGATAAAATGCAAGTTTTTATCAAAATGACTAAAATCTTTTACATACACACAATGTGTAAAAAGCGTTCTTACGCCCTTAAATAGCTCTAAAAAACTTTGAGGGCTAAATTTTGGCTTTGGATTTGGCTCAAAAAAACGCAACCATTTTTCAAAGCCCTTGCCCTTGTGATGAAGCCATTTAAACTCATGATCGCTTTCTAAAAAATGCGTGCTTACAAGTAGGTTGTATTTTTTAGCTAAATCAAGGGCAAATAAAGCTAAATCCTTGTTTAAAGAATAGGGCGAATGCAAAGAAATCGCTGGTATAAAATTCTCATTTTTATGCTCTAAACTTGAGTGAAATCGCTTCAAAAAATCTTGCTTTTTGGCTTCATTTGCGTTTTCATTGACACCTAAAATTTCATTAAAAAATACTACACGCATAGGGCTTTTTACGCAAGCTGTAAGATCGCTTGCAAAGCTTGAAATTTCGCCAATCGTTGCTGTGCCGCTTTCAAGCATAGAACGCATGGTATTTAAGATAAGCTTTTCTTTAGCTTTTTGGCTTAAATTTGAGCGAGCATTAATCACACTTTTAAGCCATACTAAAAAGTCTCCATAATGCAAAGTATAAGCATTTGCGCTAAATTCTAAATGTGTGTGAGGGTTGATAAAAGCAGGTAGGATAAGCGAATTTGGCGGGGTTTGAATGAGCTTTGCTTGAGGGTATTTTAACGCCAGCTTTTCAAATTCACCAAGCTCAATGATCTTTTCATCAAAGCACAAAGCTTTATTTTCAAGGATAGTAAAGGCTTCATCACAAACAAATATATATCTTGCTTTTATCAAAAACATTATTTAACCTTAATTTAAAAGTTAAATTCTAGCAAAAATTTGGTTTTCTTTTGCTATAATATAGACTAAAATTTTATAAATGATGAGGTAAATTTATGAAAATCATGGTGATTCAAGGTCCAAATCTTAATATGCTAGGGCTTCGTGAAACAGCGATTTATGGCGCGATGAAGATGGAAGAAATTCACGAGCAAATGAAAATCGCTGCTTCGCAAAATGGCGTAGAGATAGACTTTTTTCAAAGTAATTTTGAAGGCGAGATCGTCGATAAAATTCAAGAATGCTTAGGTACATTTGACGGCATAGTTTTAAACGCAGGAGCTTACACACATACTTCAGTAGCTATTCGTGATGCGATTTCAGCGGTGGCTTTGCCTGTGATTGAGGTGCATATCTCAAATGTTTATCGCAGAGAGGAATTTCGTCATAAAAGCCTAATCGCTCCTGTTTGTGCTGGTTCTATAGTGGGTTTTGGTGCTTTTGGTTATCATTTGGCTTTAATGGGTGTTTTACAAATTTGTGATCAGCTTGAAAAGCTTAAAGCCGCAAATAATAACTAAAAATGCTTAAGCTAAAGGGTGCAAAAAGTCTGCAAACAAGCGTTTTTTTCCCTTTTAGCTCGAAAGAAAGACTAGGATATGGGAGGTATTTTGCTCTTGTTGGCTTAGGAGCAAATATAAGTGATGAAAAAAAGCGTTTTGATCGTCTTTTTCGCCTTTTGATGAATGATAAAAGGATACGAGTTCTTCAAAGCTCGTCGTTGCTGATTAATAAAGCTTTTGGTTTTGAGGCACAAAAGGATTTTACAAATGCTGTGATGCTGGTGCAAACGCCACTTCACGCAAAGGCTTTGTTAAAAATTTTGTTGTATTATGAGTTTAAATTTAAACGAAAAAGAACTTTTAAAAACGCTCCTCGCACGCTTGATTTGGATTTGTTATATTTTAGCCAAAAAGTAGGAGCTAATGAGCGTTGCGTAGTGCCTCATAAAGGCGTGAAAGAAAGATTAAGCGTAATCTTGCCCTTGGGCGAATTAAACGAAAGGAGAGTTTGTGGGACAACTCATTCATACTTTTACCGTTGAAGATACTGATGAGATCATACCTAAGGTAAAACAAGACTTTGGCGATGAAGCGATGATCGTAACACATAAGCAAATCAAAGCCAAAACTTTAACTCAAAAGCCTTTGTATGAAGTTGTCGTAGCTGTTGATGAAAAAGACTATGAAGAACACCTTAAAAAACTTGGTAAAACGCCAGTTAAAAAAAGCCCAAGCGGAGCAAGCTCAAGCACCAAGCCTGCTGAAGTTAAACAAGAAAAGAATTTCAAACAACCAAAACTAGATGATGATGTGATTTTGGACTTTTCAAATAAAGCAGAATTGATGAAAAATAAAGCTTATACCGCTGCTTATAATGCTCCACAAAATAATAAAAACAAGCTTGAAAGCTTTAAAGAAAGACTTTCTGAGGTTAGCTCTGAAATTTCAAAAGTTGCAAATGTAGATGAGATACTAAAGCCAAGCTTTGATGCAAATTATGATAAAAAAATTCAAAGTTTTGAAAAGCAGATTAATAAACTCAGCGAAAAAGTAAGTCTCATCATCGATATGATGTGGGAAGATAAAGCTCAACTGCATAATAATATCATCATTCCACCTGAGTTTGCAAGCATTTATAAGCAAGCCAAAGAAAGTGGTATGAAAGAAGAGCATGTAGAAGCGATTATGAAAGCAACGGTTGAAAATATGCCAGCTTCGATGAAAACAAATCCAGAAGCCGTTTCAAGGTATTTTTACTCTTTGCTTAGAAATATGCTTCCAGTGCGTGCTGAAAAAGAGATCAAAAAACAAAAGATTATGATGCTTGTAGGACCAACTGGGGTTGGTAAAACGACGACTTTAGCAAAACTTGCTTTTCGTTATGCGTATGGAGATAAACGTTATAAAACAGGCATTATCACGCTTGATACTTATAGGATAGGCGCTGTAGAGCAGCTTTTTCAATATGCAAAGATGATGAAACTACCTATCATTGATAGCATAGAGCCAAAGGATTTAGATGAAGCGATTAAGAGCTTAAATTACTGCGAAGTGATTTTGGTAGATACCATAGGCAATTCACAATACGATCAAAGTAAGCTTGCTAAAACAAAAGAGTTTTTATCACATTCTAATGCTGATATTGATGTAAATTTAGTTATTTCAGCTAATACCAAGCTTGAGGATTTAATGGAAGTGTATAAAAACTTCTCAGAGTCTTTAAATGTCGATACGCTCATCATTACTAAATTTGATGAAACAAAAGTCTTTGGAAATATCTTTTCACTCATTTATGATACCAATATCCCAATGAGCTTTTTTTCGATAGGACAAGAAGTGCCTGATGATTTAGAGCCTGCAAGTGGGGAGTTTTTGGTAAAATGTGTTTTAGAAGGTTTTAAAAGGAAAAGCGATGAATAATCAAGCTGATAAATTAAAAAATTTGATGAATGAAAACAAATCCCAAAAGCACAAAGGCACGCATTTTATAGCTATAACAAGTGGTAAGGGTGGAGTTGGAAAAAGCACAATCAGTGCAAATTTGGCTAATGTCTTGAGTAAAAATGGCTATAAAGTAGGACTTTTTGATGCTGATATAGGTTTGGCGAATTTAGATGTGATTTTAAATGTTAGAGTAAGTAAAAATCTTCTTCATGTATTAAGAGGTGAATGCTCGCTTGAGGATATACTCATAGAAGTAAAACCAAATTTATGGCTTATACCGGGTGAAAGTGGCGATGAAATTTTAAAATACAATGATAAAAATATCTATGAAAGATTTTTAAATCAAGCTAGCATTTTAGATAGTCTTGACTTTCTTATCATCGATACGGGTGCTGGTATAGGTGGGACTATACAGCATTTTTTAGAAATGGCTGATGAAGTTATAGTCGTAACCGTGCCTGATCCAGCTGCTATCACAGATGCATACGCGACGATAAAAGCCACTTCAAAAACCAAAGAAAATTTACTCATGCTTTTTAATTCTGTCAAAAACGAAAATGAGGCTTTAAGGGTGTTTGAAAATATCAAAAAAGTAGCGGATTTAAATATCAAAAATCCTCTTAATTTAGAATTTATAGGCTCTTTAAATGCAAGTAAAGATGTGAGTAATAGCATTAAAAAAAGAACGCTTTTTACTGATGAAAATTCACTAGCTAGTGATGAGTTTAAAGCCCTAGCTTCTAAGCTTTTGTATAGGTTGGAACAAAAAGTGCTTGATAACACGCAAAATAGAAGTTTTTCAAATTTCTTTAAGAGGATAATTGAAAGATTTTGAGCTAAGATTGAAGGAAGACAATTATGAGACCAATGCCTGAGAATTTCGTAGCCTTTTTTACCGTTTGTGGATTTTTTATAGGGCTTGCTTTTAGTGTAGTGAGTATTGAAGGGGCTTTTGAGATTGTTATCTTTACTTGTTTGATTACTTTTGCTTTTTATGTGCTTGTGCATATTTCTATTATGAATTTTATCGATGTTACAAAAATAGGCGGCAGGGTTTTTAACAAAGCTCAATACGAAGAGACAAGCAATACTATCATCAACGATCTTGCCATTCGTGAAAAGAAAATGGAACACTTGCTTGAAAAGCTTAATGAAGAACGTGTAGAGCTTAAGAAAAACGAAGCCAAAGAAAGACGCAAGAATGCTAAAAAACGCCCAGCCTAATCCTTATGCTGCTTTGCTGAAAAAAGAGCAAGATGAGCTTGTCGTAGCGTATATGCCAGCTCTTCGTGCTATGGCGTTTCGTCTTAAAGAACGTTTGCCAAGCAGTATTGATGTGAATGATCTTATTAGCATAGGCGTTGAAGAGATGATTAAGCTTTCGCGTCGCTATGACAAAGATCAAAACGACAGCTTTTGGGGCTATGTTAAAAAACGTGTGAATGGGGCTATGCTTGATTATCTAAGAAGTCTTGATGTGATGAGTCGTAATAACCGCAAGATTATTAAGGAAATGGATGCATTAATCGATGAGTATTATCAAGAACACGAAGAAGAGCCAGATGATGCATATCTTGCAAAGAAACTTGATCTTGATCTAGAAAGGATAAAAGACGCAAGAGCAGCCCATGCGATCAGTTATGTTTTGCCTCTTGATGAGCAGATAAATTGTTATAGTGAAGATGATACTCTTGAAAAGATAGAAAAAGATGTTTTACTTGAAAAGATTAGCGAAATTTTAGAAGGCTTAAAGGAAAGAGAGCAACTTATCATTCAGCTTTATTACTATGAAGAGTTAAATTTAAAAGAGATTAGCGAGGTTTTGCAAATCAGCGAAAGTAGAATTTCTCAAATTCATAAAAAACTTCTAAAAAAGCTTAGAGAAAGGCTAGGAAATGGCTGAGATATTATCCCAAGAAGAAATTGATGCCCTGCTTGAAGTCGTTGATGATAGCGATTCAAGCATAGGCACTCATAGTGGGAGCGAAAAAGATGAGCGAAACATTGTCGTTTATGATTTTAAACGTCCAAACAGAGTCTCAAAAGAACAGCTTCGTTCCATAAAAGGCATACACGATAAGCTTGCAAGAAATCTTGCTTCTCAAATTTCATCGATGATGAGAAGTATAGTTGAGATCAAGCTTCACTCAGTCGATCAAATGACTTATGGTGAGTTTTTAATGTCCTTGCCAAGCCCAACAAGCTTTAATGTTTTTTCCATAAAGCCACTTGATGGAAACTGCGTTTTAGAGATCAATCCAAGCATAGCTTTTCCTATGATAGATAGGCTTTTGGGCGGACAAGGCGATAGTTATGAAACCCAAAGAGAACTTACTGATATAGAGCTTAATTTGCTTGATAGCATTTTGCGTATCATTATGCAAAGGCTTAAAGAAAGCTGGGCAACGGTAACTGAAATTTATCCAAGCGTTGAAGCTAAAGAAAGTAGCCCAAATGTCGTGCAAATCGTAGCACAAAATGAAATCGTTATCATGGTGGTTATGGAGATCATCATTGGAAATTCAAGCGGTATGGTAAATATTTGCTATCCGGTAGTGCATTTAGAAAGTATCTTAAGTCGTTTGGCAAATAGAGATATAATGATGGGTGAAACTTCAGCTAAAAAGTCAAGAAACAAAGAGCTAAAAACGCTCATAGGACGCGCTGAGGTAGTGTATGAGGCGATTTTGGGTAAAACCTTAATCAGCGTTGATGAGTTTTTAGAGCTTAAACAAGGCGATATTTTAAGGCTTGACAGGGAAGCTGATGATAAGGCTATCGTGTCTATAGATAAAAAAGATGTATTTTTAGCACAAATTGGCTTACACCGCTTTAGAAAAAGTATCAAGATCATCGAACTTATCCGCACCGATAAAGACGAGATTAAAGAACTTCTTGAAAAATATGAAGATGAAAGAAGGGCAAAAGCTAGCGTTTATGATGAGAGTGAAGCTACAGAAGAAGAAGAGGAAATACTATGATCAACGATTTTTTAAAATTTTTTACAAACGAAGCAACAAGCACGATTGAGGGGCTTACAGGCAAATCAGCCCAATTTAGCGAGTATCAAGAATTTGATGTTAATGCTCAAGATTCTATGAATCCACCTTTAGTGCGAGCGATTTTTAATGTTAGCACGGGCGGGAAATTCGGCATTTTAGCAAGTGCTGTTTTAATGAGTGCTATTGGCGAATGGATGATGGGCGAGGAAGAAATTTCTAAAAATGATCAGCTTAATTCTGATGAAATGGACGCTGCTAAAGAAGCCATACTTAACATCATCTCAGCTTTTTCAACCACACTTGGCGCACAAAAAGAGCTTACTAAAATGGAATTTGAGCTTGAAAGTTGTGATTTTGTAGCGGATAATTTGGATTTAAAAGACTTTTATAAGTTGTATTTTTTTGATGTTAAAATCGCTGATTTGGACGAAAAGATCGCCTTGATTATGGACGAAAAGCTTTACGCAAGCCTTGATAGAAAAGCCATCATAGAAAGCGTGAGTGAGGGTGCTAACCAAGAAGCGCAAAGCAAACTTGCAAGCGTAGCAGAAGAGCTTAAAAATATCAATCTCATAATGGATGTGCGTTTGCCAATCCGCGTTCGCATAGGCAACAAAAAAATGCTTTTAAAAGATGTTTTAACTATGGATATAGGCTCAGTTGTTGAGCTTAACCAGCTTGCTAATGATCCTTTAGAAATTCTCATCGGCGATAAAAGAGTGGCGTATGGAGAAGTTGTCATTGTAGATGGGAATTTTGGCGTGCAAATCACTGAAATAGGCACAAAAAAAGAAAGACTTGAGCAGCTAAGATAAGAAATTTCTTATCATATTAAAGTTTGTATAGTATGAGAGGTATTGTATTTTAGGCTTGCGTTTATTATAAGGTCAAGAAAATTTGTATAAATTGTTTCATTTTATCCTTGTTTTAGCAAGTTCTTTGTATTGAATTTTTGAAAGAAGATATTTTAAATTTCACAAATTCATTGTATAATCAAACTTCATTTTATCTTAAAAGGTGGATATGGATACGCAAAAAATCAGCGTTTGTATCTTAGTAAAAAATGCTCAAGATACAATTTTAGAATGCTTAAATTCGCTCAGTGAGTTTGGTGAGATTATTTTACTTGACAATGAAAGTAATGATGATACCTTAAACATCGCTAAAAACTTTAATCAAACTTATCAAAAATTACACATTTACAGCAGTAAATTTATAGGCTTTGGCAAGCTTAAAAATTTAGCCCTAAGCTATGCAAAAAACGAGTGGATTTTAAGTATTGACTCTGATGAAGTGCTTGAAAAAGAGGCTTTAGAAGAGCTAAAAGCTCTTGAGCTTACTTCAAATTCCATCATCGCTTTGCCACGCAAAAATCTTTATAGAGGCGAGTGGATCAAGGCTTGTGGCTGGTATCCAGATTTTGTTTGGCGTGTGTTTAACAAAAACTTTACTCGCTTTAATGATAATTTTGTGCATGAAAGCGTGCTAATACCCACAAATTCACAAAAGATCAAATTTAAAAATGGCTTTAAGCATTACGCTTTTAAAGATATGCAAGGCATAATCCATAAAATGAACACCTACACCAGCTATTCAGCCCAAGAAAAATTCAAAAATGGTAAGAAAACAAGCTTTTTCGCGGCATTTTGTCGTTTTCATTTGGTATTTTTTAAAGACTATTTTTTACGATCTGGTTTCAAATACGGCTACAAAGGTTTTATAGTCGCTTTGCTAAATGCTTTAGGAGCATTTTTTCGTTATGCTAAACTCTATGAACTTCAAAAGGATAAATAATAAAAGAAAATTTGCTATCTTTGTTATAAAGAGTCCTTTGCTCACCATTTCATAGCTTGTTTTGGATTTTTTCACAACAATATATATATTGTTTTAGCTTTTGTTTGAAAACCCACAGCTTATTTTAGGCAAATTGCTTTTTACGCCCAAGATTTTATATTTTTGTTTATTCATCTTTTAGGCTAATTTGTTATAATCTTTGTTTTCAAAGCTAAATTTAAGGATAAATGATGAAACTTTTTGGAACTGATGGCGTGCGTGGTAAGGCTGGTGAGTTTTTGGATAGCTTTTTAGCTATGCGACTTGCAATGGCTGCTGGGATTTATTTTAAGGATCAGGCTATAACAAACAATATCCTAGTTGGTAAAGACACACGCCGAAGTGGCTATATGATCGAAAATGCCATAGTTTCAGGACTTACTTCCATAGGCTATAATGTCATTCAAATAGGACCTATGCCAACACCTGCCATTGCTTTTTTAACTGAGGATATGCGTTGTGATGCGGGCATTATGATCTCAGCCTCTCATAATCCTTATTATGATAATGGCATTAAATTCTTTGATACGCATGGTAATAAGCTTAGTGAAGAGGCTGAAAGACAGATCGAAAAGATTTATTTTGATGATAAGCTTATACAAAATGCTAAAAATCAAGACGCTTACATAGGACAAAGCAAGAGGATTGATGATGTTATAGGACGCTATATAGTAAGCATAAAAAATTCTTTTCCAAAGAATTTAACGCTTAAAAACTTAAGAGTGGTGCTTGACGCGGCAAATGGTGCAGCTTATAAAGTCGCTCCTACTATCTTTAAAGAGCTTGGTGCTGAAGTTATAGTGCTTAATGATAAGCCAAATGGACTTAATATCAACGAAAATTGCGGTGCGCTTCACCCTGCAAATTTAGCTTTAGAGGTAAAAAAGTTGCGTGCTGATGTGGGTTTTGCTTTTGATGGGGACGCTGATAGGCTTGTGGTGGTTGATGAAAGGGGCGAGGTGGCAAATGGCGATAGTTTGCTTGGAGTTTTAGCGCTTTTTTTAAAAGAGCAAGGCAAGCTAAACTCAGCTGTAGTTGCTACTATAATGAGTAATGGGGCTTTAAAAGAGTTTTTAAACAAGCATAAAATTGACTTTGCAACTTGTGGGGTTGGCGATAAGCTTGTGCTTGAAAAACTCAAAGAACTTAATGGCAATTTTGGCGGAGAGCAAAGCGGACATATAGTTTTTACTGATTATGCTAAAACCGGAGATGGACTTATTGCTGCACTTCAATTTAGTGCTTTAATGCTCTCAAAAGATAAAAAAGCAAGTGCGATTTTAAATCAAATCAAGCCTTACCCGCAAAAACTTGTCAATCTTAAAATCAGCGAGAAAAAAGACTTAAGCAAGCTTAAAGGCTTAAAAGAGCTTGAAAAAAGCTTGCAGGATAAGGGCTTAAATAGCTTATTTAGATACTCAGGCACAGAAAATCTCATCCGTTTGCTTATAGAAGGCAAAAATGCCAGTGTGCTTGAAAAAGAGATGAAAAATGTAGTGGAGTTTTTTAAGAAAGCCTTGAATGCCTAAGAAAATTTGGCTTTTCACACTCATCTTTATCGCTGTTTTTGCACTTGATCAGCTGAGTAAATTTTTAGCTATTGAGTATCTAGGCATCAATAAAATGCCAAATTTTAACACTGCTTTTAAAAGCGAGTATATGGATTTGGTTTTAGTGTATAATGATGGCGTGGCTTTTTCAATGCTAAGCTTTTTAAAGGGCTACTTAAAATACTTACACCTTTTTTTACTCCTTGTTTTAAGTGGATATTTGCTTTGGCAAAAAAGCTTTTTAAAAGAGCATTTTATAGCCTTTGCGATGATTTTAGCGGCTGGAAGTTCAAATTTACTTGATCGCTTTGTGCATGTGGGTGTGGTAGATATGTTTTTTTGGCACAAATGGTTTGAATTTGCTGTGTTTAATGTCGCTGATGTGATGATTAATATTGGCGTAGCTTTGATTATCATTAAAGAATTATTTTTTAAAGCTAAAAAAGCACAGGCTTAATTTTTCTTATATTGGTATTTTTAAAAGTTTAAATTCCACTTAAAATTTAGCTTTTAACCTTCTTTGTGCTGAATTCATTCTTTTTTTGATATAATGAGGGTTTAAATTTTGATTTTAAGGAAAAATAATGCTTGAATTTATCTCACAACATTATCTTTGGGTGAAGGCTTTGCATTATGCTGGCTTTATCTCGTGGATGGCGGCTTTATTTTATCTACCTCGTTTGTTTGTATATCATAGCGAGCATAAGGATAATGCCGGTTTTCTCAGCGTAGTAAAAGTGCAAGAACGCAAGCTTTTCAAAGGCATAGCTATGCCAGCGATGATTGTTACTTTACTTACAGCTTTTTTAATGCTTGCCGCAAATCCCATTTTGATGAAACAGCCACATATCCATGCTAAACTTACTTTGGCTTTGCTTTTGCTTGTATATCATTTTGATAATTGGCGTTTTTTAAGACAGCTTCAAAATGATCGCTGTCAAAGAAGCGGGCGTTTTTTTCGTGCATACAATGAAATCCCAACGCTTTTTATGCTTGCTATACTAGTGGTGATGATAGTAAGAGTGTTTTAAATTTAAAAAAAAAGGATAACAAATGAACAAAGAACAAATCATCGCTGATTTAAATGAGCTTTTTAAGCAAAGGAAAGAATTTTACGCCTTTTTTGATGCAAAAATTCCAAAAAAAGAAGGTTTAAATATTTTTGATTTTGAAAAATTAGATGATGCAAATTTAAGGGATTTTCACAAGCTTTTTCATCGTTATGATTATGCTATTCGCAAGCTTTTGCCACGAATTTATAAGGCTTATGATATAGATATGGATAAGGATTTAAGCAAAGATTTTTAGCTCGCTTTAAGGTAATTTGAATTACAATTCAAAGCATTTTTTGTGAAAAATGCAAAAATACGAATTTAAACGACTAAGGATACAACCTTGAAAAAAATCACAAGCTGTATTTTTCTTGCGAGTGCTTTTTTGTATGCAAATGAAAATTTCAGCGCCAATCTCTCAATAGGCACAGGTATAAGGTCTATTCAAAGCAGGTTATCAACTTGGGCAGATCAAAGTTTTTTAGCTTCATATAGTGACAAACACAAAGATACAAAAGCGGCATTTTTTGTCAATGCTGAGCTTGCGTATAAGAATTTCTTAAGCGATGATAAGGTTTATCTCAAAAGCTTTAGTGGTAGGGATTTAAGCGGAATTTCTTTGGGCTATGAGCTGAGTTATCTTAATGATTATAAAACAAGTTTTGAGTTTTTAAGCTCTTTGCGTGAAAAAGCATATGCAAATCCTTACTTGCTTTCTTATAGAGATGAAATTAATGTTCAAAGACTTGGTTTTAAGCTTTCTCAAAATTATAAATTTAACGAACAATCAAATGCCTCGCTAAGCTACATATTTGCAAACAATGACTTTAAAAACGATGCGGTAAGCTTAAAAAGCTTAAAGCGAAGCGGCAATTTTCATCAATTTGAGTTTGCTTATAATTACAGCCTTTTAAGTGTAAATTTGCATTATGATTATAATGACGCTGAGGGTAGGGCTACGGCGTTTCAAAGATATGGCTTTAATTTGCAAGCTAAAATTCCTTTATCTCAAAGCTATATTTTTACTCCAAGCTTTGGTTATTCTTATCTTAAGGCTTTAAAACACAATGTGATTTTTAATGAGACGCAAAAAGCACACAATATAAAAGCAAATTTCAATCTTGTAAAATTAGGAATTTTAAGCTATAAAAAAGCTTATGCTTTTGCAAATTATGGCTTTGAGCTAAGAGACAATAATATCAACTTTTATGATGAGCAATTTCAGTTTTTACTTCTTGGCTTAGGGTATAGATTTTAGAGAGTAAAATTTACTCTCTAAAAGACATATCAAGTTTTGTCGCACTATCTTCAAGGTTGCGTTCGTAATTATCTGTGGCATTAAAACCTCCACCAAAGGCTTTTATCACATCAACAACAGAGCTTAAAAGCGTATAAACAGAGTTTTCATAGCTTAATTTGGCATTAAGATAATTACTTCTAGCACTCAAAAGATCGTTGAGCGAAATACTGCCATTATCATAGCGAATTTGAGAAAGTTCAAAGATTTTTTCTTGAGAAGAAAGCAAATCAGCATAATTTTTCTCATTCATAAAAGCACTTTGTCTTTCAACAAGAGCTGTTCTTACCTCTCCAAAAGCTGTTTTTAAAGTGCTTTCGTAGTTTAAAAAAGCTTCATCTTTAGAAAGCTTAGCTAAATTTACATTTGCATTAATCTCACCCCAATGGAAAATCGGCATCAAAGCACTTGCCCCACCATTCCAAGTTACACTAGGATTTTCGACAAGGTTGTTAAGCTGTGTGCTTTGAAATCCTAAAAGTCCGGTTAAAGAAATGTTTGGCAAAAATGCTGTTCTTGCAACGCCTACAAGATAGTTTCTTTGCTCAAGTCTGGCTAAAGCTGCTTGAATATCTGGTCTTTGCAGCAAAATTTCGCTACTTATGCCTTGAGGAAGCTCAACTTTGAAATTTTCGATTTTATTTTGCGTTGAAGTTGCGTATAAAATATCATCAAGATTTGCTGAAACAAGTATCATTAAAGCTTTGTCATTATTATCTTTGTTTGCTTTGGCACTGACAAGTTGAGCCCTTGCGCTTTCAAGCTGGGCTTTAAAGCTTAAAAGCTCATATTCACCGATAGCTCCGACTTTAAATTGCTCATTTCTTAGCTCATAACTTGTTGTGTAATCTTGCACGCCTTCTTCTAAAATCTGCACCTGATTTGTCAAATTTATAGCGTTAAAATAAAGCTTAACAACATTTGAAACAAGGCTAAGTCTTGCTGTTTCAAAATCATATGCTGAAGCTTCATAAGCTTTACTTGCTGCAAAATACCCATCTCTGTATTTGCCCCACAAATCAAGTTCATAGCTTAAATTTAAGCCCATATTAAAGTTATTTCCAGTCTGTCTTGCACCAAAAGAATTCGCATTTTTACCTGTGCTTGAACGCGTTACACCAGCACTTGCGTCAAGTTTTGGAAACAAATCGCTTCTATCAATACCTAAAGTTTGCGCCGCTTGTTCAAAGCGAAGAAAAGAAATTCTTAAGTCTGTGTTATTTGCAAGGGCTTTTTCGACAAGTTCATTAAGTTTAACATCGTTAAAAAGTCTCCACCATTGCTTATCAAAACGCACTTGATTGTTTGCGTTTTGGCTACATTTTAACCCTTGATCTTCCATACATTCAAGCATATTTGCACTTGCATTAAAACGAGCTTGAGGAGCTTCATAAAAAGGCTTTAAAGAACAACCCGCCAGCACAAGGCAAGTTGCAAGAGATATAAAATTACGCATGAGTTTTTCCTCTCTTTCTATCAAGCCAAACATTAAAGCTTTCAAGCAAGTAAAAGAACAAAGGCACAAATAAAAGTGCTAGTGTTGAAGCAGCGATCATTCCGCCTAAAAGTCCTGTGCCTAGTGAATGTCTGCTCGCACTTCCAGCTCCTGAAGCAAGAGCCAAAGGCAAAATTCCTAAACAAAATGCAAGAGAAGTCATACAAATTGGGCGAAATCTCAGTTTTGCTGCCTCAACCGCAGAGTCAAATATACTTTTACCTTGTTTAAGGTGTGTTTCCATAGCAAATTCAACGATTAAGATCGCATTTTTTGCTGAAAGCCCTATGAGGAGCAAAAGTCCGGTTTGAAAATATATGTCATTGCTTACAGCCGGATTTACAAAGCCTCTAAGCCACACAAAAAGCAAGGAGCCAAATACAGCAAATGGCACAGCCGTAACAACAGCTAGAGGCATAAGCCATCTTTCATACTGAGCAGCAAGGATTAAGAACACAAATATAAGCCCAAAACTCATAGAAACAAGTCCAGAATTTGAACTGCTTACTTCTTGATATGCCGAACCACTCCAAGCTATGGTATAATCATCACCTAAAGTTTGAGCTGCTACCTCGCTGATAGCTTGTATAGCTTGTCCTGAGGTAAAGCCGGGTGCTGGATCGCCTTGCACTTGTGCGGCTGGGAAGAGGTTAAAACGTTTAACATCATCAGGTCCTATACTTCTTTGAAGTGTAAGCACAGAGTCTAAAGATATCATTGCTCCGGTTGAAGAACGCACAAAGATATTTTTAAGTGCTTCTTGAGTATTTCTAAAATCCCCTAAAGCCCTAACATTGACTTGAAAAGTTTTACCAAGCATAGAAAAATCATTGACATAATAGCTTCCAACCGTTGCTGCAAGTGTGCCAAAAACATCACTCATAGTAAGATTGTAGAATTTAAGCTTATCTCTATCAATCTCGGCTTTAAACTGCGGAAAGTTTG
Source organism: Campylobacter sp. MIT 12-8780 (assembly GCF_006864535.1). NCBI lineage: Bacteria > Pseudomonadati > Campylobacterota > Epsilonproteobacteria > Campylobacterales > Campylobacteraceae > Campylobacter > Campylobacter sp. MIT 12-8780. Next base: position 7,695 of record NZ_QHLL01000011.1, on the reverse strand, counting down.
TATCAAGTGTAGTTCGCACATTTTGCAAATCCGGTCTTTTTCGAGCCTCTGCAACAAGCATATTCACATCTTTTTGAATTTCTTCATAGCTTTTTCCGCTTCTGTTTTGCACATACATATCAAAGCCACCTGTTAAGCTTAGTCCTTGAATAGGTGGTGGATTGACAAAGAAAGTTTGTCCAACTGGATTCATAAAGTATTTTTGATTATAATAGCCTGAAAGCTGTGCTGAGGTAATATCTCTTTCACTCCAATCCTTCATAATCACAAAGGACACGCCAGCATTTTCTTTCAAAGAGCTTGTGAAAAGATCAAAACCGATCATAGACATATTACTTTGAATATCAGAGTTTGCATTAAAATCTTTACTTAAATCATCAATATAATCAACCGTTCTATGTAAAGCTGAAGCAGGTGGTAAATTTGTAATGGCGATCATAATGCCTTGATCTTCAGCAGGCACTAGTGATTTTGGCACGATACTATATAGTCCAAGAGTAAGCAAAATCATTCCCACAAAAAGTGCCACAAAAAGCCATGCTTTTTTGAGTATAAATGCTACACAAGCAGTAAAAATTCGTGTCGAATAGTCAAAAAAGTCATTGAATTTTTGCACTATCTTGAAAGGCTCGCCCATATTGCGTTTTAAAAATAAAGCACACATTGAAGGTGTAAGCGTTAAAGCTACAAAGCCAGAAATTGCTACTGAGATGGCTAAAGTAAGGGCAAATTGTCTTTGAATTTGTCCGGTAAAACCGCCCATAAAAGAAACCGGGATAAACACCGCACAAAGCACCAAAACGATAGAAATAACCGGAGAAGTAATCTCTTTCATAGATTCAATGGCAGCATCTTTTATACTGATATCTTTATCTTCATGTATGATTCTGTCGATATTTTCAACCACGATAATAGCATCATCAACCACTATACCAATAGCCAAGATCAGAGCAAAAAGTGTGAGTAAATTTATAGAAAAGCCCAACACATAAAGTCCAGCAAAGGTTCCAAGCAAAGAAACTGGAATGGCAACCATAGGGATAAAGGTTGATCTGAAATTCTTAAGGAATAAATACATGATCAAAATAACCAAAATAAAAGCTTCGACAAAGGTTTTGCTCACCTCATAGATAGAAGCATTCACAAAGGTTGTTGTATCATAAGGAACGCTGTATTGTAAGCCTTGAGGAAAACTTTTAGAAAGCTCTTCCATTTTAGCTGCGACGAGTTTGGCTGTTTCTACAGCATTTGCTCCAGATTGTAGGTTAATCATAATAGGCACAGCATCATTACCATTTAAACGCCCTTGAGAAGAGTATTGCTGAGAGCCTATCTCAACATCAGCGACATCTTTAATACGGATAAAAGAGCCGTCTTCATTTGCTCTTAAGGTGATATTTTCAAATTCAGCTGGTGTTTTAAGCCTTCCTTGCATAGTGATAGAATACACAAAAGGCGATTTTTCAGCAACCGGCTCTTCGCCTATCTTACCAGTAGCGTATTGTTCGTTTTGATCGTTTATCGCCGCGATAACTTCTGTGGCTGTTATACCAAATTTATTCAACAAATCCGGTTTGAGCCAAATACGCATTGAATAGTTTTTATTCCCAATAGCCGTAGCATCGCCCACGCCTTTAACTCTTTTTATATCATCTAAGACATTTACGATGATATAATTATAAATTTCAGTTGCATCCATCGAGCCATCGTTTGAGTTTATCGTAATAACTTCAAGCATAGATGATGAAGCTTTTCTTACAGTTACACCCAAACGACGCACGCTTTCAGGAAGCTTTGCAGTAGCAGCTGAAATTCTGTTATTTACATCAATGGTTGCTTGATCAGGATCAGTGCCTATTTCAAAATACGCTGTTAGTCTCATAGTGCCAGCTGATGATGAGGTTGATTCTACATAGATCATATTTTCAACCCCATTGATCGCATCTTCTATAGGCGTAGCGATAACTTCAGCTATGGTTTTAGCGTCCGCTCCTGTATAAGTCGCACTTACACTAACGGTTGGCGGAGTAAGGCTTGGGTATTGCTCTATAGGCAAAAAATACATACTCACAGCTCCAGCTAATGAGATGATAATCGCCACAACTGAAGCAAATACAGGTCGTTCGATAAAGAATTTAGAAAACATTATCTACTCCCAGCTTCTTGCACGCTTGAGCCTACTGAAATTTTCTTGAAATTATCCAAGATGATTTTATCGCCGTCTTTTAAGCCACTTGAAGCGATAACGAATTGATTATCTTGATAGGCTATTTGTATAGGTATTTTTTTCACTTTTGCATTATCTATCGTATAAACAAAGGCTTCTCTTTGATCTTGCATAACGGCAATTTGTGGAATTTTATATGCCTTTTTTTGTAAAAAGCCATTCATAGAAATGGTTGTGATAGTGCCGGGTATGAGTTTGCTTTCGTTATTGTCAAAGATCGCTTTTGCTTTGACATTTGCACTGCTATTTTCAATCACCGAAGAGATAAAATACACCTTACCTTTGAAATTCTGTCCTAATATAGTGATATTTGCTTCTGGGCTTGCAAATTCAAGAGTGTTATCACTTAAGCCTTGATCAAGCTTCATTTTGTCTTTATCTGAGATATAAAAATCAGCATAGATTGGATTTAAATTTGTAATCCTTACAAGCTCGCTTGCGGTGGCATTAACATACTCACCAACATTGACTAAAGCATCACCTACCACACCATCAAATGGGGCTGAAACACTAGAATAATTCAGATCAATTTGAGCGCTTTTATAACTTGCAGCAGCAGCTTCTAAATTCGCCGTTGCACTTCTAAAAGCAGCCAAAGAAGTATCGTATTCTTTTTTAGAAATAGCTTGCTTGGCGATTAAAGCTTCGTTTCTTTCATGTTCTTGTTGGGCATTATAAAAATTTGCTCTAGCAACGAGCCATTCGCCTTTAGCGATCTCATTGGCTGCTTGATATTTGTCTTGTTCGATGATAAAAAGCACTTGATCTTTTTTAACTCTATCACCAGCCTTAAACAGCTTTTGAGTGATCGCACCGCTTACTTTTGGTTTAAGCACTACATCTTCTTCACTTACAAGCTTGGCTGGATAAGAATAACTTGTGCTTATATCTTCTCCTAAGGCAAGCATAGTTTGCACAGGCATAGCAGGCATACCTTGTTGCTGTGGCTTTTCACCACTACAACCCAGCCAAAATAAAGCCAAACCTAAAGCTAGAAATACTCGTATTGTAGTAATTTGCATGTATTTTCCTTTATCAAATCAGTTTTTGTAAATTTTATTTTTGTGTAATTTTTATTACAAAATAGCAAATTAAAATTATAAACAAATTTTGGTAAATGAGGTTAAATATTATACGAGTTTTTTTAAGAAAAAATCCACACAAAATTCAATATGTTTTTGTTGTTCTTGCTCGCTCATAGTCGTGTTGCCAAATACACAACTTTCAAATGGTGCTTTAATCAAGGTGCAAAAAAGCGTGCCAAGTTGCTCAGCATTTTCTTTAAGATAAGGATTTTTTTCTCTTTTAAAACGTTTGATGACTATGGTATCAGCAAAAAAGTCTTGATTGACTTTAAACCACTCTTTCATCATACCTTGAAGATTATAAATTTGAGAATGGATAATCCTTGCTAATGCTATAGTCGTATAATCATTAAATTTTTTTAAAAAAATTTGTGAAAAATGAAGTAAAAAATCTCTTAAATCCGTAGCAGTGTCATTTTCTAAATTTTTAAAAAAATCAAAATGCCTTTTAATTTCATCGCTTAAAACTTCCAAAAGCAAGCCTTCTTTGCTCTCAAAATAAGTATAAATGCTCGAAAAAGAACCCCCACTTTTTTTGATAATCTCATTTAAACTTGTATCTTCATAACCTTTTTCTAAAAAGCATTCTAAAGCTACAGCTTTGATTTTATTTTGCCTTGCTATCGCCTTTTGGGTCAGTTTTTTAGCCATTGCTATCCTTTGAAATTTTTATGATAAAAAATTTAAACGTCTTAAGTATAATATAAATTACTACAAATAAAGATAAAAAAACTTAAAAATTATAAAATTTATGAATGATTTGTAAATAAAAGAATTTATAATTTTTATTATGTAAATTGAGTTATAATAAGCACATTTTGCAAAAAGTTGGTTGATGAAGATGAAAGAAAAAAAAGATAAGCTGATCGTAAAAACAAAGACTTGGATAGAAAATGCTGATAATGAGCTTTTGTTTGGTAAGGGTAAAAGCGAACTTTTAGAGTTTATAGAGCAAAGCGGAAGCATACTTAAAGCCTCAAAACTTATGGGGATCAATTACAAAAAAGCATGGACACACCTTCAAGCCTTGCAAAAAAATACAGAAGAAGAACTTGTCATCACCAAACAAGGACGTAGCAAAGAATCAGGCACAAAGCTTACTCCAAGGGCGTTAGAGCTTATGAAAAATTATCAAATTCTTTGTAAAGATATAGAAGAGTTTGCAAACAAACGTTTTGAAGAGCTTTTTAAAAGTAGTAAATAATCTTATTTTCTGCATCATTTTACTTTAAAGTTGGAAGAAATTCATTTTTTTGCTATAATATAAGTGTGAATTTCACAAGTATTGACTAGGAGGATATATGCGTTTTAACATCAAAACTAAAATGGCGATTTTAGGAATGGGTATTTTCATCATCGTTGCAGTAATTTTCGCACAATTTTATTATAATAATTCTAAAGCCGGCGCTTTTCTAACAGAGCAAACTTATGAAGTGTTTAAACACCAAACCGAAGAAAAGGTAAAACTTCTTGATCTTTCTATGGCTCAAGCTATAGGAGATTTGCTTAAAAATGTTTCAAGCGAAGAAGAAAAGATACAAATCATCGCTGATGCGATTGAAAATTTTCGTTATGAAGATGATAAAAGCGGATATTATTTCGTATATCAACGCACCAAAGTTGTAGCTCATCCGGTGCGTAAAGACTTGCTTGGTAAGGATTTAACAGGAGCAAAAGACGCTAATGGCATAGCTTATGTTGATGAGTTATATAAGGCAGCAAAAGCAGGAGGTGGCTTTGTGAAGTTTTATTTTACTAAGCCTTTGCCAGATGGCACAAATGTGATTGCTGAAAAAACAAGCTATTCAGTGATGATACCAAACACTGATGAAATTTGGATTTCAACGGGAATTTATACAGATACCTTGCAAGATGAGGCAAATAAAGAAACAGCTCATATTATCGATTGGCTTGATCATACGTTTTTGATTACCTTTGCTGTTTCTGTAATACTTTTTTTGATACTTGTTCCTTTTGCACTAGGCTTTTACATAAATATCGCTCGTTCTATCGCGACTATTTCTCAAAATTTGAAATCATTTTTTGAATTTATCAACCACAAAATCGATAGTGTTAGCATTAAAATAACTAAAAGTAAAGATGAGTTCCACGATATGTGCAAAATGCTTGAAAGTGATGTTACAAACACCATTCATAACTTAAATGCTGACAAAACAATGGTAACTCAAGTGATGGAAGTAGCAAGGCAGATCGAAGATGGAAACCTAACAACAAGGCTTGATAAAATTCCTTCAAACCCTCAGCTTTCAAAGCTTAAAGATGTTTTAAATACCCTGTTTGATGATTTGCAAGAAAAGATCGGCTCTGATACGAACGAAATCAAACGGGTATTTGAGGCATACAAAAGTTTGGATTTTACAACTGAGATTAAAAATGCTCAAGGAAATATTGAAGTAACTACAAATATCTTAGGCAAAGAGATCAAAAATATGCTTAGCACTTCATCAAATTTCGCACATAATTTGGCTCGCTCATCTGATGAGCTTAAAGAACTTATGCTTAAGCTTGTCGAAGAAAACAAAGCGCAAATGCACTCGCTTGAAGATTCAGCTGCAGCCGTAGAGCAAATCAGCTCATCTATGCATAGTGCAAGCGAAAAAACCGGTGAGGCAAGCTTAAAGGCTGAAGATATTAAAAATATCGTTGTTGTGATCAAAGATATAGCTGAGCAAACCAATCTCTTAGCCCTCAATGCAGCTATTGAAGCTGCAAGAGCTGGCGAACATGGCAGGGGGGGCTTTGCGGTGGTAGCTGATGAGGTGCGAAATTTGGCTGAGAGAACAGGAAAATCCTTAAGTGAAATCGAAGTAAATATCAATATACTCACTCAAAGCATTAATGAAATGTCTGATTCAGTAAAAGAACAAGCCCAAGGACTTGATATCATCAATGATAGCATAGCTTCTTTAAAAACAATGATGCAAGAAAGTCTTGAAGTAGTGAATCAAACCAATGATCTTTCTCAAAAAGTAGATGATATCGCTAATGAAATCATCGTTGATGTGCAAAGAAAGAAATTTTAAAGAAAAAGAGTTAAAAAGCTTGATTTGCAGTTAAATGCTTTGTGTGTTTAGCGCAAATCAAGTATTGATAAATATCGGCATTTTTTCAAAACAAAGAGTGTTTAATTATCCAACTCCTCACACATTTTTTCAAATTCATTATAATACTTCCAAGAAGCGATGATATCAGGGCGAGTTTGTTTTATAAAATCAGCTTCTTTATCTAAAGTTTCTTTCAGTAAAAGTCTTAATTCTTGATCTTTGCTTGCTAAATCAATAATTTTTCTTTCTGTTGTTTTTAAATTTTCATTGGTATAGTCAATAACATTTTTCAAAGCAAGGATAAAGTTTTGAATTTGTTCTTTAAATAAAGCTTTTTCTTTTTTTATGATGGTTATGTTTTCTTCTTTTGTATAGATATGAATCTTTCTTTCAAAAAAATCTTTTTTTAAGCCTAAAAGCTCACTTATCTCAACGCCTCCATCTTTATAAGCACTGATGAGAACTTCTGTATTTTTTATTGTATAACGCAAAGGTAAAATACCATGAAAAAGCTGAATATGTGTAGTATGAGAAAAATCATCTTTGTTTTGAGGCGTATTAAAATCAAATTTTTGAGCAAGATTAGAAAAAGTATCAAAAAGTTTGTTTTCATCAAGTTCTTTAAAGTCAAGAAAAGAAATGTGAGAAAAACCTAATTTTTGGCTATATTCAAATAATGGTGCGTAAGCAAGGGTATTGATACTTAAAGAAATTTTAATGCGTTCTTTTAAATTTTTATTTATATCTATAGGAAAATAAAGTCTATTATCAAGGGCAGATAAATCACTATTTTCATCAAAAGTATAAGCTAAATTTGCCTTAGCCCAAGAATTGTTTAGGCTTGATTTAAGTCTTGATATAGGATCACGCACCACCCATAAAATAGGGCTTGTATGATGAGTGAATGAAAGCATTCTTTGGGCATTTAACAATCCACGAGCAACATTATATAAAGTAATGTTTATGGCTACAGCAGCTTTATTTTCTAGGCTTTGTGTGTAATCATAAATAAAATGCCTTTTTATATCATCAATGACATGATCGTTCATAATATGCACATCGCACTTTTTTAAGCTTCGTATAACAGCAGAATGTGCAGTAAAAGAAGCGGTGATAATTATAAACTTATAGCCTTTTGGCAACCCCAAATTCAACTCCCAAGCAATATCAGCTTCTATATCAGCATAAGATAAGCTTTTATTAACTTTATCCTCATCTTCTACACTCTTTTGTCTTTGTTCTAAATTCTCATTTAAAACATCACAATCAAGCAAAGCAGGATAAGGATGTTTAGTCTCAAGATATTTTTCTTTAAATT
>NZ_QHLL01000010.1 GCF_006864535.1 Campylobacter sp. MIT 12-8780 | reverse complement strand
GACATTTTTAATCTCTTCACTTTGAGTGATAACATCACTTGTTTTTGTCGAGACATTTTGCATAGAAGAAGTGATTTGTTCTAAAGCTGCTGCTGTTTCTTCTAAAGAATGAGCTTGTGAGTTTGAACTTTGAGTGAGAGCATTGACAGCTTCTTGGAGTTTGCCACTTTCTTCACTTAAAGAATGGGCAAAATCAGATGAGGTTTTAAGCATTTTTACGATTTCATCGCCTAAGATATTAGTTGTTACTTCTACATTACCACTTGCATTAGGAATTTTATTTCTAAAGTCTAGATTTCTATATTCTTCAAAGACTTCACGAATGGTATTTAAATTTGAACCTACTCTGTGTTGTAAGACATCAAGCAAGCGATTTAATACATTTTTAAGTTCTATGAGTTGAGGATTTTTAGGATGAGCTGTGATTCTTGCACTTAGATCACCTTCTTCTACTATATGCACGGTTTGCACTGATTGTTGGACGGCTTGGGAGTCTTGTTCTAAGCCTTTTTTTGTTTGCAAGATATTTTCATTAATAACCTTTGAAATTTGTCCAAATTCATCATTACCCTTGATATTAATCATGGCAATATCTTTTGTTTTATAGTTAAGAAAATCAAAGAAAGAATTTAAAGCATTTTGAATAGCACGAAGTGGAAATAAGCTTCTGCTGATTAAAAATCTAACTACTACAAGCGCAATGATGATAAAAATCGATCCAGCTGCTACTTGCTTTAAAAGAATTTGATTTGAATAACTTGAATAAATGCTAGCTTGCATAACAGAACAAAAGAAATAATTTGGATTTGCAAGGCTTGGAGTACACATAATGGCTTGTTCTACACCCTCATCATCTTTTGCAAAAAATATTTCATCATCTTCTAGCAAATAAGGTTTTGCTTTGATTGAATCAAAAATCGTTTGAGAGAGTTTATTTTTGGTTAAAACTTTATCTTTGTCTTGATGAAAGATGATATTTTCACTTATTTTATCATATACTCCAACATAAAAATTTGCACTTGATACTGAAGAGAGTATATCTTGAGAGTATTTATTAACACTATAATCGCCCCCAACAACGCCTTTTAAATTTCCAGATTGGTCATAAAAAGGCATGGCAAAGGTAAGCGAGGTTTGTCCATTGTCGATTGATTTATAAGGCTCGGTAACGATCAATTTACCTTCTTGCTTGGCTTTTACATACCAAGGGCGGTTTTTTGTATCATAGCCTACTGAAAGATCAAGAATTTGTCCATTTGATTGATAATTTTTGCCATTACTTTCAAGAGCTATATATACCAAATCAAAGTCATTTGCTTCTTTAAAAGCTGTCGCAAAAGCGATAAAATCCTCTTCTGTAATTTTACTCTTAGCTACTTCTTGAGCTAAAATTTCTATGACTTTTCTTTTTTGTGAGTCATATGAATTAAAAGTTGATAATACGCCTTCAACAACTTGAAATTGGTTTTCTCTAAGCAATTCAAAAGTTTTATTTTTAGCATCAAAATAGCTTACCATACTTGCTACACCCAAAACTAAAACGATTAAAGCCCCAACCCATATCGTCAGTTTGGAAGCCACACCAAGAGACTTATTTGAACCCATTTCTTTACTCCTTAAAATCCCAAAATATTTAGCGAAAAATTATAAGTATTTGAAGACTAAAATTATAGTCTTCAAAAGCTTTAAGCTCGCTTAAGCTTTAAACTATAATTGCTAACCTCATCACAATCTTTTTTTAAGCTCTAATATGCTATAAATCAACTTAAAAGGAGTGTGATGAAAAAGATAGTCGCCTTGGTTTTGATCTTTGATTTGCTCGCTTTGCTTTATGGCTCAAGCACGCTAAGCATAGGCATTGATGAAGCAAAGATATATTTTACACATACAAATTTGCTTTACTATCTTACGCATGCTTCTACTTTTGTGTTTGGACAAAATGATCTTGCCCTTCGTTTGCCTCTTTTGATCTTGCATGTTTTATCGTGTATCCTTTTGTATTTGCTTGCTTTAAAGATCACAAAAACACCAAAAGATGCTTTGTTTTCGCTTATTTTATTTGTGCTTTTGCCCGGTAGTGTTGCCAGTGCTTTGCTTGTCAATCAAGCTTCTTTAGTGATATTGATGAGCTTATTGATCTTGTGCGCCTATGAATATGAGAAAAAATACAGCTTTTATGTTCTTTTGTGTTTGGCTTTTTTTGTCGATCCTTCGGTGATGATCTTATATCTTGCACTTTTTTTCTTTGGTTTTTATAAAAAAGATGCCTTACTTTGGAGTGTAACCTTAATCCTTTTTGGTTTGTGTTTAAGCTTTTATGGTTTTGATACGGGCGGTAAGCCTAAGACTTATTTTTTAGATACCTTGGGGATTTTTGCGGCGTGTTTTTCGCCTTTGGTTTTTGTGTATTTTTTCTATGTGATTTATCGTATTGCTTTGAGTGATAAAAAGCCTTTGTTGTGGTTTGTTATGGCTACAACTTTTGTATTTTGTTGCTTAGTTTCGATAAGACAAAAGCTTTATTTGGAAGACTTTTTGCCTTTTTGTGTGATCTCTACACCTTTGCTTATACGCACTTTAATGCAGTCTTATCGCGTTCGTTTGCCAAATTTACGCGTAAAATATGATATTTTTATACAATGTTCGCTTATTTTTTTAATTTTATGCTACGCGGCTATAGTTTTTAATACCTTTTTGTATGCTTTTGTTTCAAATCCTAAAAAGCATTTTGCATATAATTATCACGGCGTTAAAGAGCTTGCTTTAAAGCTTAATGAAATGGGGATAAAAGGTGTAAAAACAAATGAAAATTTAGCTTTAAGACTCAAATTTTATGGCATTGATTCAAGTAAAACTTATCGTTTAGTCAAGCTAGATAGTGCTAAAAATTCAAACATTAAAGTGCAAATTGCGAGCTTGCAAGAATACTACAGGCTTGAAAGGATAAAACAAAAGTGAAGTATGCTTTTTCTTTGCTTGAGAGTGTTTTTGTGCTGATTATCCTTGCGTTGATTATTTCTTTAGCTCAATTTTATCCAAGCAATGAAAATAAAATTTATCTAGGGGCAAAGCAAATTGTAAATGATTTGCACTACGCAAGGGCTTTGGCTTTAATGCAAGAAAGTTTTAGAGATGAAAAACTAAGCGTTGCTACAAAAGATGAATGGTTTAAGGCAAGGTGGCAGCTGTATTTTATCCGATCAAAAAGCGCAACAAATAACGAGCAAACTTATACTTTATTTTTGGATAAAAATGGCGATGGAAATGCAAATATCGGTAAAATCAATGTCAATATAGACAGAGAAATCGCTGTTGATCTTTTTAATCCAAAAAAGCTGATGAATTCAGGGCAAAGTGGAGTGATTAGCGCCCAAGATGAAAAGGCAAGTCAGAGGTTTAATATCCAAAAAACTTTTGGCATTTTAAGAGTGGAATTTAAAGATGCTTGTGCTGGTAGCACTCGTGTGGTTTTTGATGAATTTGGCAGGCTTTATTCGCCTTTAAGGGGAGCAAACCAAGCCTTTGATAAGCTTCTTATACACAAAAACAAATACTGCATTATCAAGCTTATCAATCAAACTCAAAGTGTTTGCATACTCATCGATACGCTCAGCGGTTATGCGTTTTTACCAGCTTTTACACGATCAAACACGCAATATATAGCCCATAAGCAAAAATTATGTTCTCAAATTTAAAGGTTTTGATCATACTTTTTTTGGTGTGAATTTGGCATAAAAATGTAGAATTATTTATATTTTTTTATTATAATCATATGAAAATGTGATAGAATTTAATACAAATTCGTTATAAATTTGAATCAAATCTTAGTTAATCAAAAGGAGTATTGATAATGAAGCTAGGAATTTCAGCTAAGCTTTATATGGGTTTTGCTTGTATTGTTGTTATTATGATTATAACCTCTATCTTTTCTATATATAAGGTTAAAGAATTTAACTCTATGCTTACTCGTGCAACCTATGTCAATGGGGTGATTTCAAGACAAGCGATTAATTTTAGAGGCTCTGTGCATGATCGATCGATTTTAATTCGTGATGCAGCTTTGATTACAGATGAGCAAGATCTTCAAAACACTTTAAATATGATTAAAAAGCTTGAAGATGATTATAATAAAGCCGAAGCTAATTTCGCGGAACTTTTTAGTAAAAAATTACTCGATGAAACTGAAACAAAAATGTATCAAGATATTGAAGAGATCAAAAATGTAACCTTGCAAACTTATACAATGATCTTGCAAAGCTTAAAACAGGGCAACATAGATCAAGCTAAAGCGATGATTTTAGATCAAGCTCGTCCGCAGTTTATCACTTGGCTTGCACGCATTAACACTCTCATCGATCATGAAGAGCTTGCAAACTCAAATTTAACAAATCAAGCTATCGCTGATTCTCAAGCTTTTGTGCCGATTATGATCGCTATTATTTTAATCGCCCTTATCATCTCAATTATCGTCGCAAGTTATAGCGCTCGTTATATCAAAAAGGTTGTAGGTGGAGAACCAGCTGAAGTAAATCGTATCATTAATGAAGTCGCACAAGGAAATTTAAGGCTTCAAATTCAAACCAAATACGAAGCAAGCATACTACATACGGCGAGCAAAATGCAAAATCAGCTTAAAAATATAGTGCAAAAAATCGCCACCCTTTCAAATGAGATCAATAAAAAAGTTGAGCTTGTTAATGATATATTTGAAAATACCGAAAAAGCTACAAATGAGCAAGGCGATTTGTCAAACAAATCAGCACAAGGCATACACGAGCTTGTTCAAAAAACTTATAATATCCAAAAAATAGCTGATGAAACCGAACAAAACTCTAAAAATACAACTCAAATTTGTCAAGAAAACAAAACAGCAGCTCAAGAAACAGCTGAACAAATGAAAAATGTGGCTCAAAACTCAGGCAAGATGTCAGAGCAAATCAGTTTCTTAAACGAACATGCTCAAAATATAGGACAAAGCACAGAACTTATCAGCGAAATCACGGATCAAACCAATCTCTTAGCTTTAAATGCGGCTATAGAAGCTGCAAGAGCTGGCGAAGTAGGGCGGGGTTTTGCTGTGGTTGCTGATGAGATTAGAAAGCTTGCTGAAAGAACAGGTGCAGCTACCGGACAAATCACTATCATCAACCAAAAAATTCAAGAAGAAACCGTTGCTACAGCTACAGCCATACAAGAATCAATCCCGCTCATCACTCAAGGTAAAAACTTAAGTGATGAAATGTGTGATTCTATGGACTTAATCGCAAAACAAGCTAGCGATAGTCTCATAAAAGCAAGAGAAGTCAATCAAGAAGTCAATGAGCAAATCAAACTTATGGAAGAGATAGAAAAACAAGTTACTTCATGTGCGGATATCTCAATTCAAACTAAAAATACCATTATCGAAAATAAAAAAGCAGCTGAGGAGCTTAAGGATATCGCTGAACATTTGCAAAAAGAGATAGAAATTTTCAAACTCTAAGTTAAAATCTTTCCACCATATACATATAAGCTGGGATATTAACCTTGACAAAAGGCTCTATCTCAGCGCTTTGATACATATCGATATCATCATCAATTTTTATGATTTTACCCACAGGCACACCGCTAAAAAAGATGTTATCTAATCCGCTTGTTAAAACCTCATCGCCTATGTGAATGCTTTGCCATTTTGGTATAAATTTAATGATAACTTTATTGCCATTGCCTTGTAACACGCCTGGAATTTTGTCTTTGCCTATATATACTGAAAAAGCACATTGTTCATCACTTTGAAGTAAAGCCATAGGACGATCATTTTTAAGTATGGCAATACCAGCTGTGTAGCCTTGATAGATTAAACCTCTATTTTGAGTTCCATTAAAATGGGTTGTGGAAAGCCAAAGTCTATTATAATCGCTTATTTGCGCATAAGAAATAGCTTTAACTAAAGAAACTTTTGGAAGGTATTGAGTGGAGTTTTTATCTTCTAAAAGCAAATTGAGTTGATTGGCAAAGGTTGAGATCAAAGCAGTAGCTTCTTCAAGCTGTTTGTTTTGTGCTTTTAGGGCACGAATTTGATCAACTTGATTAAAATGCTCGCTTATACTCTCGCTCATATAATCTTTTACATCATAATATGTCGTGATGATAATATCGTTAATGAATAAAACATTTTTTTTAATCGAACCTCCATAATAAAAAGAGATAAAGACTAAAAAAGAAAGAATTAAAACACCACGAATTTTATTCTTCATTGGTTAATTGTCGTAACAATGCGATTTCTTCCAGAATTTTACCAGTGCCTCTTGCTACGGCTAAAAGTGGCTCATCAGCAACATAAACAGGCAAACGCACGGTTTCTGATAAGTATTTATCAAGCCCTCTTATTAAAGCACCACCACCACTTAAAACTACGCCATTTTCGACTATATCGGCTGCTAAATCAGGTGGCATCATCTCAAGCACCATTTTTAAAGCATCGGCAATTTCTTTTAAATTTTCTCTCATTGCCTCGCGCACATCTTCGCTGGTAAGTTCTATGCGGCTTAAAAGTCCGCTGATTTGATCGCGTCCTTTAACAACCATAGTAAGCTCTTTATTTAAAGGGTAAGCTGAACCTATGGTGATCTTGATCTCTTCGCCGGTTCGTTCGCCTATAACAAGATTGTATTTTTCTTTGACATAATTGACTATACTCATATCAAGCTTATCTCCGGCGGTGCGGATTGATTTTGAAATCACTAAACCACCAAGCGAAGTAACGCCTATCTCAGTTGTTCCTCCACCTATATCAACGACTAAATTTCCTTTTGGTTCTTGTATAGGTAAATTCGCGCCAATTGCTGCTGCCATAGGTTCTTCAACCAAAAATACCTCTCTTGCTCCAGCACTTAAAGCACTTTCTCTAACTGCTTTTCTTTCAACTTGAGTAAGCCCATAAGGCACGGAAATAATGATCCTTGGGCGAAGGAAATTTTTGCGACGATGTGTTTTTTCTATAAAATAGCGGATCATCTTTTCAGTCATATCAAAATCAGCGATAACGCCATCTTTCATAGGGCGGATCGCTTCTATGTTTGCTGGGGTTTTACCCACCATATCTTTAGCCTCTTTTCCTACGGCTAGAATTTTTGCTTTTCCTCCGTATCTTTCGCGTTCAACCGCCACGACAGAAGGCTCATTGATCACTATACCCTTGTCTTTGATAAGCACTAAAGTATTTGCTGTGCCTAAATCTATGCCCATATCGCTTGAAAAAAATCCAATCACTTGATCAAGTATCATTATCCCACCCTTTTTGTTTTGATAAATAAAGGCTTTGCACCTTCTCGCACCACTTCTTTAGTGATGATTATATCGTAATTTTTGTATTCTGGTAGCTCAAACATCAAATCCACCATTAATTCTTCAATAATGCTTCTTAAGCCCCTAGCACCTGTTTTTCGCTCCAAAGCAAGTTTGGCTATTTCTTTAAGCGTATCATCTTCAAATTTCAAACCCACACCATCTATAGCAAAAAGCTTTTGATACTGCTTAATGATAGCATTTTTTGGTTCGGTTAAGATACGAACCATATCATCTTCATCAAGCTCATTTAAAGAAGCGATAACATGAAGCCTACCGATAAGCTCAGGGATAAGCCCAAAATGCACCAAATCATCAGGTTCTATCTTTTCAAGCAAGCTTTTTTTATCAGCTTCAGCTGTATCAGCAAAGCCTACCACCTTATCGCCAAGCTTGCGTTTGAGAATTTGATCTAAGCCGTCAAATGCCCCACCACATACAAAAAGTATATTTGAAGTATCAATTTGTATAAAGTCTTGATTAGGGTGCTTTCTTCCACCTTTTGGCGGAATATTAACGAGGCTTCCTTCGATGATTTTAAGTAAAGCTTGTTGCACGCCTTCTCCGCTTACATCTCTTGTGATGGAGCGGTTTTCACTCATTCTAGCGATTTTATCAATCTCATCTATGAAAACTATGCCCCTTTGAGCTCTTTCAACATCGCCATTTGCAGCTTGAACTAATCTTGTAAGTATATTTTCGACATCTTCGCCCACATAGCCAGCTTCAGTTAAAGAAGTCGCATCACAAATGGCAATTGGCACATCTAAGAATTTAGCTAAAGTTTGAGCAAGCAAAGTTTTTCCGCTTCCTGTAGGACCAATAAGCAAGATATTTGACTTAAAAAGCTCAGTATCATCATCTTGTAAAGCAGATTTAAATATCCTTTTGTAGTGATTATATACACCTACAGAAAAGATTTTTTTGGCTCTATCTTGTCCTATAACATAACGATCTAAATAAGCCTTAAGCTCTTTTGGTGTGATATCTTTAAAATCTATTGTTTCTTGCTTTAATGGAGTGTTTTTTGCTCTTTCATCGCCAAAGATGAGATTATACGCACCCTCAACGCAATATTGACAGATAAAAGCGTCATCTTGTTCATTTGCTAGAATTCTTCTTTGTGCGCTTTCGCTTTCTCCACAAAAATTACATTTTTTAATCATTTCTTTCCTCTATATACAGGAATTCCTCGCTTTGTTTCAAGGATAAATTCACACATTTTTTTTACATTTTCACTTGAAGTTTGACTTAAAAGCTCTTCAGCTTTCTCTTTTAAATCCCCACCTCTAAACAAGAACTTATAAGCTTTGTTAATGCACTCTACCTCATCTTTATCAAAACGTCTGCGAATGCCTACAAGATTAAGACTTCTAATACTTGCGCGATTTCCCTCAGCCAAACAAAAAGGCACTATATCTTGAGAAAGTGCTGAAGCTCCAGCGATCATCGCTCCTTCTCCTACATGCACGAACTGATGGATAGGTGTTAAGCCACCAACCACGACAAAATCATCAAGTCTAACATGTCCGGCTAAGGTAGCATTATTTGCCAAGATAACATTTTTTCCTAAACAACAATCATGCGCGATATGACAATACGCCATGATAAAAGCATTATCCCCAATGCGTGTAAATCCGTCTCCTTTGGCTGTGCCTGAATTTATAGTCGCGAACTCTCTAATAACCGAGTTTTTACCGATGATTACTCCGCCTTTTTGTCCGTCTTGATATGAGATATCTTGAGGGATATCACCTACTATAGCATAAGAAAAAACCTTACTTTTATCATTTATGGTTGTATCAGCAAGTATTCTAGCGCCTTGCTTAATCACCACTTCATTGCCGATTTTTGCGTCTTTGCTAATGAAAGCATAGGCTTCAACGACAAGATCATCGCCTAAAATAGCCCCATCTTCTATAACCGCACTTGGATGAATTTTTTGCATTGTTTTACTTATCAATAATCATAGCTTTTAATTCAGCTTCAGCTACCAAAGCTCCTTCTACAAAAGCTTTTCCTTCAAATATCCATAAATTCCCACGATTTTTTACCACACGCATTTCATAATCAAGCTTATCGCCCGGACGAACCGGATTTCTAAACTTAGCCTTATCAATGCCGGTAAAATACACCACCTTTTCTTTAGGATTAACCTTATCGTCCATACTTTCAAAAGCCAAAACTCCACCCGTTTGAGCCATACCCTCTAAAATCAACACGCCCGGATATATAGGATGATCTGGAAAATGCCCCATAAAAACTTGATCTGAAATACTGACATTTTTATATCCTTTTACAAGCTCGCCGATTTTTAACTCTGTGATCTTATCAACAAGCAAAAATGGGTAGCGATGAGGGAGGATTGCTTGAATTTGCATGACATCTATCATAAATTTAACCTTAAAAAAGCGTATTGAAAAAGGCAATTTTACAAAAAAAATCCTAATAAAATCATTAAATTTAGCAAGTTTAAGCTTTAAAATTCAAAAAAAGCGAATTTGATAACAAAGTTTTTAAAATTTGTTATAATACCGCCTATGAAAACACAAAATTTTAAAAGAATCATCATCAAAGTTGGCTCACATACCTTGAGTGAAAAAGATGCTTTAAGTCTTGATCGTATAAAAAATTTGGTGCATTTTTTGGCTGATTTGATGCAGCGCTTTGAAGTGATTTTAGTGAGTTCTGGGGCAACTTCAGCTGGCTATACAAAATTTCATTTAGACAGGAAAGAGCTTGTCAATAAACAAGTCTTAGCTGCTATAGGACAGCCTTTTTTAATGCAAACTTATAATGATTTTTTAGCCAAATTTGATAAAATCGCTGCTCAAATTTTACTTACTGCAGGTGATTTTGACTCAAGAAAAGCAAGCAAAAATGCTAAGAATGTCGTTGATACTATGCTTAAGTGCGGAATTTTGCCTATCATTAACGAAAATGATACAACAGCGACTTTTGAGTTTTTCTTTGGGGATAATGACTCGCTTTCAGCTTTAGCTATGCATTATTTTAATGCTGATTTGCTTGTGATTTTAAGTGATATTGATGGCTTATATGATAAAAATCCACATGAATTTAAAGACGCAAAACTTATCTCAAAACTTGGATATATCGATGAAAAATGGCTCAAGCAAAGCTCAAAAACAGGCAGCGAGCATGGCACAGGTGGTATAGTAACGAAGCTAAAAGCAGCTTCATTTGTGCTTGAAAGAAATAAGGCTATGTTTTTAGCAAGCGGTTTTGATCTTTCTGTGGTTAGGGCTTTTTTGCTCGAAAATAAACAAATCGGCGGCACACTTTTCATCAAGGACGAATAAGCTTTTGTCATTTTATCTTAAGCTTTAAATTCCTTAAAATTCTTGCTTGAATTTGGCTTGATTATTTTTATTGTATTACTCGAAAAGCATTTTTACAGCCTTATTTTGAATACATATTTTAACTCATAAAGGCTATAAAACTTAGTGTTTAAA
Organism: Campylobacter sp. MIT 12-8780; assembly: GCF_006864535.1. Lineage (NCBI taxonomy): Bacteria > Pseudomonadati > Campylobacterota > Epsilonproteobacteria > Campylobacterales > Campylobacteraceae > Campylobacter > Campylobacter sp. MIT 12-8780. Next base: position 63,345 of record NZ_QHLL01000010.1, on the reverse strand, counting down.
AAAATCAAGATCAAGCACAGCACCATTGCTTGCATTGCTTACTAGTTTTTGATATTGGGCGAGATAGCGAGATTTTAAAGGCTTTTGTAAAGCTTTGAAATTTTCGCGTCTTTGTTTTATCTCGGCTTCACTTAAACGCACATTTATGGCATAAGTATCCACATCTATATCGATAATATCTCCATCTTTAAGCAAGCCTATAAGCCCACCCTCAGCAGCTTCAGGACTTATATGCCCTATGCTTAAGCCTCTTGTTGCCCCACTAAAGCGTCCATCAGTGATTAAAGCTACATCAGCGCCAAGCCCCATACCCATGATCAAGCTTGTTGGAGAAAGCATTTCTTGCATACCCGGACCTCCTTTTGGTCCCTCATATCGTATCACGCACACATCGCCTTTTTTCACTTTGCCTTTGATAATGCCTTTAATAGCTTCATCTTGACTATCAAAACACACAGCCTTACCGCTAAATTTACGCTCACCAACTATACCAGCAGTTTTTATCACACAGCCTTGCTCGGCTAAATTTCCAAACAAAATCGCCAAACCACCAACCTTTGAATACGCATTTTCTACCTTGTGAATTACACTTTCATCAAGAATTTGAGCGTCCTTTATCCTTTCACCTAAGCTTTCCCCGCTGATAGTAAGCGCATCAAGGGCTAAAAGTCCATTATTACGACGCGAAATTTCTTTTATCACAGCATTCATTCCCCCAGCCCTGCCTACATCTTCCATAGCCACACTTGGCAAACTTGGAGCGATTTTGGCAATGTGAGCGATTTTTTTGCTTATGTCGTTAAGACTTTTTATCTCAAGAGGCACGCCAGCTTCGCGAGAGATAGCCAGCATATGAAGTATAGTATTTGAGCTTCCTCCCATAGCCATATCAACTACCATGGCATTTTTGATTGCTTTTTCAGTGATGATATTTCTGATTTTAAATCTCTCATCAAGGGCGATCTCACAAATTCGTTTTGCAGCTTTTCGAAGTAAATTTTCTCTTTCTTCACTTAAGGCTAGAGCTGTGCCATTACCACTTAGAGCTATACCCATAGCTTCACAAAGCGTGTTCATAGAATTTGCAGTAAACATACCAGAACAAGATCCTCCGCCCGGACAGGCTTTGCATTCTATATCTTTAAGCTCTTCTTCGCTTATTTTATGCACTTCAAATTCGCCTACTGCTTCAAAGACACTATTTAAAGTGAGTTTTTCACCCTTTGTGCTTTTTCCAGCTTTCATAGGACCGCCACTTACAAATAGAGTTGGCACATTTACCCTTAAAGCTCCCATAAGCATACCCGGAGTGATTTTATCACAATTTGGTATGCAAAGAAGTGCGTCAAGTTGGTGTGCATTCATTACACTTTCTACTGAATTTGCGATAATCTCACGGCTTGGCAAGCTATAAAGCATACCGCTATGCCCCATAGCTATGCCATCATCAACGCCTATAGTGTTAAACTCAAAGGGCACACAGCCATTTTTACGAATTTCATCTTTGATAATCGCAGCGTATTTGTTGAGGTAAAAATGTCCGGGGATAATATCTATATAAGAATTAGCTATGCCTATAAAAGGCTTATCAAAGTCTTCATCTTCAAGCCCACAAGCCCTTAGTAAAGAGCGGTTTGGTGCCTTTAAATACCCTTTTTTAATAACATCACTTCGCATATATATCCTTAAAATTCAAATAATATCAGCATTTTAGCCAAAAATTACTATAATTTATATTATAATGATTTTTTAATCTCAATATATAAGGCAAATTATGAATTTTTTAAAAGCTGTGAGTAATTTTTTTTCAAAATATATGGCTATTCTCATCTTGCTTATTGCGGCTTTGGCTTTGTTTTATCCAAGTTCGGTAAGCTTTATTAAGGCAAGTTATATTAATTATTTGCTGATGATAGTTATGTTTGGTATGGGACTTGCGATGAGGGCAAGTGATTTTGCTTTTGTTTTAAAGCGTCCAAAAGATTTAAGTATAGGCGTTATAGCACAATTTACCCTAATGCCATTGATCGCTTTTGTGCTTTGTTTTTTATTTAACTTACCACTTGAGCTTGCTATTGGCGTTATTTTGGTTGGCACTTGTCCGGGTGGAACTTCTTCAAATGTGATAACCTATCTTGCAAAGGGAGATTTGGCTTTATCAGTAAGCATTACTTCATTTTCGACTTTTTTAGCGCCTTTGCTTACTCCACTTTTAACCTTGCTTTTTGTTGGAGAAAGGGTTGAAGTCAATGTTTTTGCTATGTTTTTTTCTATAGTGCAAATAGTGATTTTTCCTATACTTTTAGGGCTTTTGATTTCTTATTTTTTTCCTCGCTTTACAGCAAGGATAGAAGAAATTTTACCTCTTATCTCAGTGCTTGCGATTATGGCTATCGTCGCTTGTGTGGTGAGTATAAACTCAGCCAAGCTTATGCAAATAGGGCTTTTGATCATAATAGTAGTTATGCTTCATAATGTTTTAGGTTATATCTTAGGCTATCTTTTAGCAAAAATTTTAAAAATGCCCCTTGCTAAAAGAAAAGCAATTTGTATAGAAGTTGGTATGCAAAACTCAGCTCTTGCTACAAGTTTAGCTGCTACTCATTTTGCTTCTATGCCATTAGCTGCAGTAGCTGGAGCTTTGTTTTCTGTGTGGCATAATATCTCAGGTGCGATTTTGGCTAATCTTTTAAGATTGAAAGAAAAATGATGAGAAAATCCAGTTAAAATTTCTTTTTATAAAGGATAAAAAACGACACAAATGCAAGGCTTAAAACAGGGGCTATGATACCTATTTCTGCACTGATAACCCCGCCTTCGCTCAGTCTTGTTAGCAAAAACAAAAAGCCCCAAGTGCCAAGCGTAACGACAAAAAAGATAAAACTAATAAAAGCAAGATTAAAAAAACGTCCTATGATAGGAAAAAACTGATATAAAATCAGCATTAAAAAAGGCGCAAATAAAGGTGCAAAGATAAGTTTGTAAAGCTCTGTTTTTACTCTACTTGTATTCACGCCTTGAGTTTGAAAAGCTTTAAAGCTCTGCCACGCATCAATGATGGTGTAATTACTCTTGCTTGCCACACTTTCAATGATTTTTGGCTTAAAGCCTTCTAAAGTTTCAAGTTCATTAAAATTTTCTATCTTTAGTCCTTCACCATAAAGTTTAAGCTCGCTTGGTGTGGTAAGTTTATTTGCATTTTCAAGAAGCCAAATATCATCTTTAAAACGCGCTTTTAGGGCTTGTTGGATTTGACTTAGATTTAGCTTGTCTATACTAAAGATTTTTATATTTTTAACTTCATTTTGTAAAGGCTCAAGGCTTTCTATGTAGATAAATTTATCATCGTATTTTACAAAGATACTTGAGCTTTGTGTGCTTAAAACGGCATTATTTAAGATATTGCTTTTATAATCATTTGCATAAGCAAAAGGTGTGAAGTTAAGCCCTATAAACACACAGCAAAAAAACACAGCCCATAAAAAAGGATATAAAATCACTAAATTTCTTGACAAACTTAAGGCATAAAAACTTACAAGTTCGTTTGAGCGTATCATATTAATCAAACAAATGATTAAGGCAAAGACTAGTGAAATAGGCATTATATAGCTTAACGCCGTGCAGGCAAGAAACAAGACATACAAAAAAACAAGATTAGCTGAATTTGGCAAATCTTTGAAATTTAAAAGTAGATCAATACCTACAAAGAAAAAAGTCAAAGCAATTAAGATGATAAAAAAGCTTTTAAGATAAATTCCAGAGATAAAACGAAAAAAAATACTCATTCTTTTTTCTTTAAAGAAAAATTTGAGGCAACGCTTGTTATATCACTATTGATAAGGGCTAAAACAGCATTTTTAGCTTGCGTTAAAACAGGCTCTAAGCTTTTAAGCTCATCAGCACTAAAATGCCCTAGCACGAAGTTAATCACATTTTTATCTTTGCCTATGCCTATACGCACGCGTTCATAATCATTTCCGCAAAAACTATCAATGCTTTTAAGTCCATTATGTCCCCCACTTGAGCCGCCTTTTTTGAAACGAAGTGTACCTAGACTTAAGTCTATATCATCATGGATCACGATTAAGCGATCGCATTTGTAAAAGTTCATCACAGCACTTACGCTTATGCCAGAATTATTCATAAAAGTATGGGGTTTTAAGAGTAAAAGGGGCGAAGAATTGCTTTTAAACAATTCTCCTTTAAATTTGGTGTTTGAAATTGGGGTAGTTTCAAGCTCGTTTAAGAGTAGATCAACGAGCATAAAACCGACATTATGTCTTGTATTTTCGTATTCTTTGCCAATATTGCCAAGTCCTACGACTAAGATCATCTTGCCTTTTCTACACCCACAACAGCTACGCGATCAGCTTCGACAATGCTTACACCTTGAGGTAAGCTTATATCACGCACCATTAAAGCATCGCCTACATCAAGCTTGCTTACATCAAGTTCGAAGAAATTTGGTAAATTTTCAGCCGCACATTTTACCTTTAAGCGTCTTTTGCTTTGGATTAAAACACCTTTGTTTTTAAGCCCAATAGCTGTGCCGCTAAGCTTTACAGGCACCATATATTTGCCGATAACACCTTTTTGAGCGACTTTTAAATCCACATGTTTAAGCTGGCTAGTAACAGGATCTTTTTGATAATCCACAACCACAACACTATAAGTGTTTGCTCCAACTTTAACATCAAAAATAAGGCTGGTTTTTTTACGCACTTCTTTGATAAAATCGTTTAGTTTAAACGCAGCGTGGATATTTTCCACACCTTTACCATAGATGTTTGCGATTAGATAACCATCTCTTTTTAAGGCTTTAGCTGCCTTTCTGCCGATACTCTCTCTAACGATACCTTCTAACATCTTTTTCCTTTCGTAAAAAATAAAGGCTTGATTGTAGCAAATTTAAGTTAAAAAAAAGTTGAATTTAGCTTAGAAAATACTTTTTTGAAAAATATTGAGCTTGCAAAAAAACAAAACATATAAATTATCTTGCAACACACAAGAATAAAATAAATGGCTTAAGTGTAATTTAAATTATTTATTATACAATGTAATCCTATACAGACTATAAGGAAAACAATGAATAAACATTCAAAAAAGATTTATTTTGCCCTCTCATGCGTTTTATGTTCGAATTTAGCTTTTGCTTCTGGGTATCGTTTAGCCGAGCAAAGCTTAAATGGCACGGCGTTAAACTCAGCCTTTGTAGCTGGGGCGTATGGGGCTGATGCGAGTTATTATAATCCTGCAAATATGGCTTTTGGTAAGGATAGTGATAAATTTGAATTTGAGTTTGATGCAACTTTTATCTATGTGCCGGGTTTTGATTTTACTAAGGTTGGTGGGGATGTTGATCAAGGAGTGCAAATGGGCAGTTTCCCACTCTCGCCTGCTGGTTCTAATGAAACTTATGGACGAGCAAATGCTACTAAACAATTTGTGCCAAAATTTTTCTTTAAAAGCAAGGCTTATGAACTCAGCGAGGATACAAAGCTTCATTATGGGCTTTCACTTACCACACCTCAAGGGCTCAATATGAATTGGGATAAAGAAGGTGGTGGCTTTATGGATGATTTAAGCCTTGCTATACTTGATTTAAATCCTGTTGTATCTTTGACTTATCAAGACTTTATCAGCGTGGGCGTGGGTGCGAGCGTGTTGTATTCTTGGGGAGATTTTGATAATACCTTAAATGTGCCTTTTTCTGTGCCAAATCTTGCAAGTGGCACAACAAATGTAACTCAAACTTCTAGTGCTGATGGCTGGGGGGGGGGGCTATAACCTTGCTTTGAGTATCAAGCCCACTTCAAGCACGACTATATCAACGACTTATCGCTCTAAACGAGCTTTGAATATGAAAGGTGATTTAAAAGCTCTTGCTAAAATGGGAAACACAGTCGGTTCAGCTTCTATGAATGCTGATTTAAAACTCGATGCAGATTTGCCAGCGATTTTTAATGTCGCTTTAGCTCAAGACTTTGGTAGGATTAGGGCTGAGTTCGTGTATGAACGCACTTTTTGGAGTAGTGCTGATATTTTTAAATTCGGCTATGTAAATGCTCAATTTAAGGGAATAGGAGGCATTTTAAGTGCTTTTGATAGTTCATATATAGCTGGTATGATGAATTCAGCTGATTATAATGCTGTATATTACGGACAAGGCTGGAAAGATAGCAATGCGTATCGTTTGGGTTTGAGCTATTTTGGCGATGATCATACTTTTATGCTTTCTTTTGCTTATGATGAGACGCCAACGCCTCAAGGTGTGTTTGGCATACCTGATGCAAATGCATTTATGTTTGGGCTTGGGTTAAGAAAAAGGTTGAGCGAAAGTGTCGATGTGGGTTTAGCGTATTCTTTAGCAGTAAAAGACAACAGAAAAAGCTTTATCCAATCACATGATGGCTGGGGTGAGCTACACCTTGTAACTGCTGGTTTTAAGTATCTTTTCTAAATACATTTTAACACTTAAAGCTTAGAAATGAGAATTTTAGAAATTTAAGTTTGTGTAAATTTAAGTAAGGTTCTAGGGCAAAAAAGCCCTAGAGTTTTTGTCAATATAGCACCAAATGCACTTTTTGTGAGCCATGCACGCCAAAAACCGTGATAAGCTCTATATCAGCTGTTCTTGAAGGACCAGCGATAAATAAAATATTATTTGGCAATACTTCATTTTCGCTTTTTACTAAATTTAAAGCTTCGGCTAGTGAGTTTAAAATCTTGCTTTTTTCAAGCAAAATGATACAAAGTGTCGGTGCTAAAGAAAGCATTCTAGGCTGTTTTGGCGAGCTTGGCACGCATACAACTCCGTGTGAGCTTATGCCACATTTTGCGTGAATGACAGAAAATTCGCTGTGAAAAACCTCGTGGCGTAAATTTTCTATCTCTTTATCAAAACATACTTTTTCGCTGGCTTTGATTTTATCTATATCAAGTTCTAAGCCTGTGCCATAGATGAATTTTTCATAGCCATATAAAGCGACGATTTCATTGATCTTTGTTTCAAGTTCGTGTTTTTCGCACTCTTCGACGATGAATTTGTTATCACTCATCTTGCGTTTCATCTCATCTATCGCCTCTTCACCACCAACTCTTTTGATATGTACGACTGGATCGCTTGTTTGTATGCGTTCAAAGTCTTTTATTTTATTTCTTTGTCTTACGGCATTTAAGATCGCTTCTTTGCTACGACTTGAAATTTCATTTTTATTTTCACTCATAGCTTACTCCTTCTAGCTTTTGAACTTCTTTGTAAAGATCGACTTTTATGGAAGGCAAATCCTTAAATTCGCTCCATTTTTTAATCACCGGCAACGCACTCTTAAGCCCTTGCACCGCCCAGTTAAAATAATGCGCGTTGCCTAGAGAAAAACGCCAAAGCCCACCATTTGTCGCTGCCATTTGGAAATTTCTCATTGCAAAAGCTTCGGCTTTGTTATGGTGCATATTTTCATCGCCTAAAAGCTTTTGTTCGCCTTGTCCTGCTTTATCGCTTCTTAATGTGCGTATGAGATTAGCGAGTGGAATTTTTACCGGACAAACTTCAGAACAACGCCCACAAAGCGAGCAAAAGCTTAAAATATCGCCGGTTTTATCTATACCAAAAAGATTTGGGCTAATCACTTCACCAATTGGTCCTGGATAAGTGGTTTGATAGGTGTGTCCGCCTATTTTATCATATACCGGACAAAAGTTCATACACGCACCACAACGAATACAGCGCAAGGCTTCATAATAATTTTTATTTGCAAGCATTCTTGTTCGGTTGTGATCAAAAAGCACGATATGCACTTCTCTTGGTCCATCTAAATCCCCATTTTTTCGAGGTCCTGTAATGATATTGTTATAAGTTGGGATAAATTGTCCTGTTGCTGAAGGGGTAAGCAAATGCACCATAGTTGCCGCATCCTCAAAGCTTTGCATCACTTTTTCTATACCACAAAGAGCGATATGTATGTCTGAAGCGGTGGTGCACATTCTGCCATTGCCTTCATTTTCTATAAGCCAAATTGCACCTTGCTCTGACATCGCAAAATTTACACCACTTAAGCCTATTTTTAAATCTTCAAATTGATTTCTTAAATGCTCTCTAGCTATGGCATTAAGCTTTTCTGGTTCGCTTTCAAGGCTTGCACCAAGTTTATCTTTAAAGGTTTGTCCGATTTGATAGCGATTTCTATGAATAGCTGGCACGACAATATGCACTGGCGTATCTTCATCAAGCTGCAAAACAAGCTCGCCAAGATCGCTTTCAACAGCTTTTAAGCCCTTTTTTTCAAGGTAGTGATTTAAGCCTATCTCCTCGCTTGCCATGGATTTGCCTTTGAGGATTTTATTTGCTTTTTTCTCCATCATAATTTGATAAATAATCTCACAAGCATCAGTATCAGAGCTTGCCCAATGCACGTGCATACCATTTTTTGTAGCATTTTTTTCAAATTCAAGCAAACGTTCATCAAGACTCATTAAGGCGTTATTTTTAGCCTGTCTTGCCCTTGCTCTTAAGCCTTGCCAATCCTCAAACCTATCATCAATAACCTTAAGACGATTTTTTTGTAAGATATGCATTGCAGTGGTTAAATTTGTTCTCATTTGTTCATTGCTGAGATTTTCATGAACAGCAACTTCGTGCGGTAATTTGTGTTCTGCACTCATAGTTTTGCTCCTTCAAGTCTTTTAAGTAAAAAGTCATATAAATGAAAGCCTTTTATATCAAGCCCCATTCTACTCATCGTGCCTTTGATATTAAGCAAGCAACCACCATCACCGCTGATAATGTATTTTGCTCCGGTATTTTGTATATCATTTACCTTTGCTCTTGCCATTGCGTTTGAAATTTCTGGTTCTTTTACAGAAAAAGTTCCACCAAAACCACAGCATTCTTGCTCGTATTCAAGCTCGATTAGCTCGACATTTTTAAGCCTTTTGATAAGATTTTTACTTGAGGTAATGCTTTTTTGCACTCTTAAAGCATGGCAGTTTGAATGCCAAGTTACTTTTATAGGCTCACCTTTGTCTTCATAATTTACATTTAAAACTTGATCGAGGTATTGAGAAAGCTCGATTACTTTTGAGCTAAAATGTTTGATCTCATCAAGTCTTTTATCCTCTTTGAAAAGTTCTATATAATCATGACTCATCATACCTGCACAAGAACCGCTTGGTACGATGATAGGATAGTCTTTTTCAAAAAGTCGAGTGTTATACAAAGCCACTTCTTTGCTTTCGTTAAAATAACCTGAATTAAAACTCGGCTGCCCACAGCAGGTTTGATTTTTCTTAAAAATCACCTCTACGCCTTCTTTACGAAGGAGTTTAATCGCATTAAGCACCATTTCTTGCATGGCAGCAGTGCCTAAGCAAGTTGCGTAAAAATACACTTTATTCAAAATAAATCCTTTATAATAAAGATAAGCCTTGCTTTTTCAAGCAAGGCAAAATATTATTTTTGTATATAAACAACATCAGGGATTATTCCATTAAGGAAAAATGCGATGATGCAAGTCCAAATACCTATTAAGATGATAAAGCCAACAGAATATTTAAGCGTAAATTTAAATAAGTCTGATTCTTTACCAGCTAAACCAACCGCAGCGCAAGCTATAGCTATACTTTGAGGGCTAATCATCTTACCAACAACACCACCAACTGAGTTTGCTGCTAAGAAAAGAGCTTCTTTTATCCCAAGTGCAGTAGCTGAAACTTGTTGTAATGGTCCAAAAAGTAAGTTTGCGCTTGTATCAGAGCCTGTTAAGAACACGCCTATCCAGCCAATAACCGGACTAAAGAAAGCAAAGGCATCGCCAGTTTGTGCAAATGCTGTTCCTAGAGTTGCGCTCATACCAGAGTTTTTAGCGATAAATGCAAAGGCAACCACAAGTCCTATAGTGATACAAGGCATAGCCATTTCTTTTAAAGTGTCTCCAAACGCTTCTTCAACGACATTTGATTTGATCCTTAAAAAGATGATTGTTAAAAATGCTGCGACTAAGATAGCCGTTCCAGCTTGTAAAGCGATAAAGTTTATCGGTAAATTTAAGCCTATAGCCTTACCATCTGGATCAGTTATGCTGCCTTCTATATTATTAAATGCCATAGTGACTTGAGTATAATCAAACACTTCTCCTTTAACAAATAAAGCCTTAAACCAAGGTTGAGTCCAAATGATGATACAAAGGATAAGCAAGATAAATGGAAGCCAAGCTTTAAATACCTTGCCAAATTCAAGTTGCTCGTGGTTTGAAAAGTCCTTTAAATCATCAAGTCTAAAGATATTTTTAGGCGACCAAAATTTCAAAAAGATAGTCGTACAAGCAAGTGAAACGACAGCTGAAACGATATCTGGAAGCTCTGCACCAAGATAATTTGAGCTTATAAATTGAGTTGCTGTAAAGCTTACTGCGGCAACTAAGATAGCCGGAAAAGTTTCTTTTACACCTTTAAAGCCGTCCATTAAAAAGACGATGAAAAAAGGCACAGTAAGGCTAAGTGGCACAAGCATACGACCTACCATAGCAGAAACAGCGTGCTGTTCAACCCCAACTAAATTTGCCATAGCGATGATAGGAATTCCAACTGCGCCAAAAGCAACAGGAGCTGTATTTGCGATAAGACAAAGTCCAGCTGCATAAAGTGGGCGAAGTCCTAAGCCTACTAAAAGTGCCGCAGTAATGGCTACTGGACCACCAAAACCAATCGCTCCTTCTAAGAAAGAACCAAAACAAAAGCCGATGAGAATAACTTGAATTCTATGATCAGGCGTGATTGTCATAACGCTTTGTTTGATGACTTCAAAAGAACCACTTTTAACTGAAAGCTTATAAAGAAAGATCGCAGCAACGATAATCCAAGCGATAGGCCACATACCTTGAGCAAAACCTTGCACAAAACTTGCACCAATGAGTGAAAAAGGCATACCATAAGTAAAATATGCCACCAAAGTTGCTACGATAACGGTAGCAAAGCCGGCTTGATAACCCTTAAGCTTGAATACAAGCAAACAAAGCAAAAAGCACAGGATAGGGATAAAAGCCATCAATGCGCTTAACCAAATGTTACCTAATGGATCAAAAATTTGCTGATACATTAAAACTCCTTAAAAATATTTTTTGTATTTTGTTTTAAGTTTAGCAAAAGAAAAATGAAAATTTGTTTTGTTTATTTAAGTGAAGTGTCAAATGTGTAAAATCGTAACTTAACTATAAGCATAAGTGATACTTGTTACAAAAGTATATAAAAAAAGTTATTTTTTTATTTAAATTAGTGTGTAAATATATACTTTTGCTTGTTGGCTTAATTTAGGCTTATTGTGAATTGTTAGCGAAAATAGCTTTTAAGTATCATCAAAAGATTGTCAATTTCTTCTTGTCTTCTTGCTTTTGTATTTGCGTCAAGTAAATGTTCTTTGATATGTTCTTGCAAGACTTCATTAAGCAAAGCATTCATCGCTCCTCTTGCAGCAGCGATTTGCTGGAGTATCTTAAAGCATTCATTTTCAGTTTCTAAAGCTTTTTCTAGGGCATTGATCTGTCCTTTTATCTTTTTGAGTCTTGTTAAGAGTTTGCTTTTATGAGCTATGGTGTGTGCCATTTTATCCCTTTAGTAAATTTTAAGATATACTAGGGTATAGTATCAAAAATCAAATTAGAGCTTGCTTAAAGAGCTTTGATTCTAAAAAATATGATTTAAATTTACACAAGGAAAAAAGATGAATACTTCTTCTTTGCATGGAAAAACTTGCTTTTATAGCCCTAGTAGTTCAAATGAAAAAGCACAAAAACGCATTTTTTATGCTTTTGTTTTTACTCTTATTACTATGGTTGTTGAGATTATCGCTGGAAGTTTTTTTAATTCTATAGCCTTGCTTGCTGATGGGTGGCATATGAGTTCTCATGCTGTGGCACTTGGCTTGGCTTTGCTTGGGTATTTTTTCGCTAAACGTTATGCTACAGATCGTCGTTTTAATTTTGGCACTTATAAAGTCGAGATACTCACAGCTTATACAAGTGCGTTATTTTTACTTGCAGTAGCTTTTTTTATGGTGTATGAGTCTATCCATCGTTTTTTAAATCCTGAAGATATAGCTTATACAGAAGCTATCATTGTAGCTTTTTTAGGGCTTTTTGTTAATGCTGTTTGTGTGTGGCTCTTAAAAGATGATGGCGGTGTTTGCGGGCATAATCATAACCACGATATGCACGATCATAGCGAGCATGAAAATTGCACACATTCGCACACAGAGCAAAAAGTGCAAATTGAGGGGAAGGATCATTCTAAAGACTTGAATTTAAAAGCAGCGTATGTGCATATTTTAGCTGATGCTTTAACCTCTATACTTGCGATTATCGCTCTTTTAGGCGGCTTGTTCTTGGGCTGGTGGTGGCTTGATGCAACTATGGGTTTAGTGGGAGCAACTCTTGTTTTTATCTGGTCTATAGGACTTATAAAAGATAGCGGAAAAATTCTACTTGATATTACTATGGACGAACCTGTTTTGAGTGAAGTTTTGGCTTTGAGTAAAGAATTTGGTGAGATTGAGGATTTGCATTTGCTTAAAATCGATAAGGATCATTATGCTTGTATTTTAAGTTTAAAAAGTCAGCAAAACTTAGCTCAAATCAAGTCAAAATTACAAACTTGCAAGGCTTTAGCACACATATCAGTTGAAATTTCAAGCTAGCTTAGTTTAAGCTATATGCAAAAAGCATTCTTTAATCAAACAAAGAGCTCTCAAAGCACTTCAGCTTAAAACTCGATCGATGAATTTCACTTTCTTTGCATACGCGTAAAGCTTCTATGTGAGCTTTGCTTGCGTAACCTTTGTGTTGTTTGAATCCGTAGTTTTTATACTTTGAGTCTAAGTGTATCATCACTTCATCTCTGCTTACTTTAGCAAGTATGCTTGCAGCTGAAACTTCTGGCACTAAGGTATCAGCTTTTATAAGTGTTTTTATGCCTTGGACTTTAAAATTTGTATTGCCATCAAACAAAAACTCAGTATTTTGCATAGACGAAAAATGCCTAAGTATGATTTTTAAGCCTGTTTGAAGGCAGTAAGATAAGCCTTTTTCATCGATTTGCTTGTTTGAAAATGCAAGGATTAAAAAGCTTGAGTTTTCTTTGATAAGTGTAAAAAGTTTTTTTCTTTGTGTGGCGCTTAAGGCTTTTGAGTCTTTTAAGCCAGCGATATTTTTATTAAGCAAACAAGCCGCCATAAAAAGAGGACCAGCCAAAGCACCTCTACCTGCTTCATCTATACCTATAAGCTTTTTGTGATTCATTTTTGCACTCTTTTGAATTTTTGTGATTATATAGAATTTATCTTAAAAAATTTCTTGCAAGATAGACTATAAAAGAGCTAGTTTTACATTTTGTAAATAAAAATTAAATATTTTAAAGCTTTTTGGTGATTTTTTAGTGCAAATTTGCTACACTTTAAGCAGTTTAAATTTTTACAAAAAGGAGAAAATATGAGCTTTAGGATAGAAAAAGACACTATGGGTGAGGTTAAAGTGCCTGATGAGAAGTATTGGGGCGCACAAACTGAGAGGAGTTTAGAAAATTTCCGCATAGGTATAGAAAAAATGCCAAAAGTTTTAATTTATGCTTTTGCTAATCTCAAAAAAGCAGCAGCTATAGTTAACAACCGCTTGAAAAATGGGCTTGATGATGAAAGAAAAGAAGCCATTGTTAAGGCTTGCGATGAGGTGATAGCGGGTAAGTTTGATGATAATTTTCCACTGGCTATTTGGCAAACAGGTTCAGGCACACAAAGCAATATGAATGTCAATGAAGTCATCGCAAACCGCGCAACTGAAATACTTGGCAAAGATTTTCGTAAAGAAAAATTCGTCCATCCAAACGATCATGTCAATCGCGGGCAAAGCTCAAATGACACCTTTCCAACAGCTATGAGTATAGCAGCAGTCCAGCAAGTAGAACAAAAGCTTTTACCAGCTCTTGATACCCTAACAGCAACTTTAAAGAAAAAGGTTGAGGAATTTAAAGATATCATTAAAAGCGGACGCACACATTTGCAAGATGCTACGCCTTTAACCTTAGGACAAGAATTTAGCGGTTATCTTTCTATGCTAGAGCATTCTAAAGAACAAATTCTAGCCTCACTTCCTACTTTAAGAGAGCTTGCTATCGGTGGCACTGCGGTTGGCACAGGGCTTAATGCACCGGCTCATTTTAGTGAAGAAGTAAGCAAAGAACTGACTAAACTTGTAGGGGTCGAGCTTAAAGCCAGTCCAAATAAATTCCACGCTCTAACAAGCCATGATGCCATGGTTTTTACACACGGAGCGATGAAAGGCTTGGCTGCAAATTTAATGAAAATCGCAAATGATATAAGGTGGCTCGCTAGTGGTCCAAGATGTGGGCTTGGTGAGCTTAATATCCCAGAAAATGAACCGGGTAGCTCTATAATGCCGGGCAAGGTTAATCCTACGCAGTGTGAGGCTGTAACCATGGTCGCCGTGCAAGTAATGGGAAATGACGCAGCTATAGGCTTTGCCGCTTCTCAAGGAAATTTTGAGCTTAATGTTTTTAAGCCTGTTATCATTTATAATTTCTTGCAAAGTCTTGATTTACTTGCTGATTCTATGCTAAGTTTTAACGAGCATTGTGCTGTTGGCATTAGTGCAAATAAAGAAAAAATTGATTACTATCTACACAATTCTTTAATGCTAGTTACCGCGCTTAATCCTCACATAGGCTATGAAAATGCAGCTAAAATAGCTAAAAACGCCCACAAAAAAGGCATATCACTTAAAGAAAGTGCTTTAGAGCTTAAGCTTGTAAGCGAGGCTGATTATGATAAATTTGTGGTGCCAAAGGATATGATTCATCCTTTAGGCAAGTAAAATATATAGTGTGTTATAGCCAAGTTTGTATAAATTTGGCTATAATCGTATGTTAATTTTTAAGAATTTTTAAACTTTTAATCTAAGATACTCAATAAAAATTATATGCTTTAAGATCAAAACTCATACTTAGCGATAATATTTGCTCCAAAATAATCCATCTTATCATCAAAGGCTGTTTTGTAAAAGCCTTCAAAACCCATTTTTGCGTTATTAGCTATATAAAAATATCCGCCCAAGCTTATGCCAAGTCTTTGCTTGTAGGGCTCTTCGTATTTGAGCTTTGCTCCTGTTTGAGTGCGAAAAATGGTGTTTTTATGGCTATTATAAAGCACCTTTTCATAACCAAGCTTAAGGCTTGAATACGCATTATTTACAAAAAAGCTTTGAGCTTCAAAACCAAGAAGCAAGTCAAGATTATAAGCTTTGTGATTTGCCGAGTTAAGAGCTAGTGCATCGCCTGTTTCTTCAACCTTTGTGCGTATATTATAAGAGTGTGATAAACCGATGAAAGGCTTTAAAGTAAAATAATCCTGATTGATTCTATAGCCCAAACTTGCTTCGCCATTTAGCTGATAAAAATCATACTTGCCTTTTGAATTAAGATCAAAATTTGGAAAATAAATCTGTCTTTGCGTATCAAATTTACCCATAGAAGCATAAGCTTTTATATCAAGTTCATAATCGCCCCCAAGTGCATAAAGCTGTGCTGTGCCAAGTTGAAACATATGTGAGTTTGAACTTGCTTTGTGGTATTCATCATCTTTTTTAATGCTACCATAAGCATAATTTGCTTCAAACCGCAATATATGCTCGTTAAAATGCTTTGTTTGATTAAGACGCAATCCGCCCATACCTCCACTTCCTTCGCCCAAATATCCAGAAGCAAAAGCAGAAATATCAAATTTATCTTCACTTGT
Source organism: Campylobacter sp. MIT 12-8780 (assembly GCF_006864535.1). Taxonomy (NCBI): domain Bacteria; kingdom Pseudomonadati; phylum Campylobacterota; class Epsilonproteobacteria; order Campylobacterales; family Campylobacteraceae; genus Campylobacter; species Campylobacter sp. MIT 12-8780. The sequence continues at coordinate 47,552 of NZ_QHLL01000010.1, read as the reverse complement.
ATAAGGGCTTAAGAGTTCCTTGCTCTTCATCGCATCAAGCATAATATAAGGTTGTTTAAGATAGTTGCTTTGTATGCCCTCATCAGTATCATTGATAATCTCTTCAAGTTTGTTGCTATCATAAGAACTTACGACAAAAAAGTTTTTGATACTTTCATCGTTAGCTAGAGTTTGCACGCTAGCATTATTTGCTAGGTGGGGGGGGGGTGTTTGAGGAATTTTTTGGTGCGTTTTGTGAATTAGCTTGTGTGCTATTTGCTTGATGAGTGTTTGTATTGCTTGTGCTACTTAAAGTGCTTGTTTGAGCCGAATTTAGTGTTTGAGCGGTGCGAATATTTGAATTAGTGCTTTTTGTTGTTGTGTTACTTGTGGTTTGGATATTTGAGCAGTTTTCATTATCACAAGCAACTATACTTGCTTGAGCTAGAGTGGCTAATATTGCTCTGCCATTATACGCTTCTTTGTCACCAAAAACAGCTTTTTCAAGCACAGCTAAGCCATTTTGGTTTGGTTTTGTTGGTGTGCTTCCACCAGAACCGCTTCCACCTGTTCCTCCGGCATTGCCACTTCCACCGGTGCTACCTCCACCCGAGCCACTTCCCCCACTTCCACCGCCTGTAGTAGGACAGCTTGGCTCTGCCGCGCCTGTTTGCCAAACGACTATGGAGCCATCTCCACAAGTTTTGCTACTTGTCATATTGCTGCCACCACTGATCGCGATGTTTGTATTTGTGCCACTAAGCGTGCCATTGATGAGTGTGAGAGCTCCTTGTTGATTGATACCGGTAATATCTGCATTAATCGTGCCACCATCATTTGTAACATTAGCATTTAAAGAACCCATAGCACCACCAGTTCCTGGTTTAAAATCTATACTTGAGCCAGTTTTATTTTCTACTCCACCGGTTACATTTACGCTTCCACCTTGTATAGTAAGGCTTGAGCTTGTGAGATTGGTTGCTGAGTTTGATGAGTCTGTAAAAGTTTGATTCACAAGTTTTCCAGTGATATTAATCGTTCCACCTTCATTGACTAATTTTGCATTGCCACAAAATCCACCCTGAACACAAGTAGCGTCATCTATCCTTGTATTTATTTTTGCTCCATTATTTAAGTTTCCATTTATAGTAATGGTAGCACCCTTATTTGTAAAAGTGCTAGTTTTTCCTATATAGCTTATTGTAGTTTTTTCCTTTCCTGCCAAACTTAAGCCTCTTTCAAAAGTTGCTGTTCCTCCTTCTATAATAACATCATCATTAAATAAAGTTGAACCTGAGTCAATAAGAGTGTTTGAATTCGTTGCTCTAAAGATACCTGTCACAGCAAAGCCTTTATCTGCTTTTACGGTAAAATTAGAATTTGTTACATTTATGTTGCCATAGCTTGAAAAAGAACCTGTGCCTGTTCTACCTGTAAAAGCAAAGTCAGAATTACTAATAGTAGAAGTAGCATTTGAACTAATGATTATACTATCAAAGTCGTTTATATTAAGGCCAGCATTATTTATATTTAAAGTATTAAAATAAATGGGTACGCCTCTAGCAAGAAGCTTAGGGTCGCCATTTGGTGGATCTTGCCTATTAAGTGTAAGCACATTTGTTTTTGCACTACTTGTAAGGTTAAGACTTACTGTCTGATTAAAAGTGCATTGCTGCTGCTTGCAGACTGCGATAGCATTGTGCGTTTCTGATGATGTTAAAGTAATTACTGATGGCAAAACGTTTGTATAATCAGCATACAAACCAGCCGATAAAAGTATGATAAAAATGCTTTGTTTTTTCATGAGTGTCTAGTCTCTTTTAATTTTTTTTAAATAATAAAATTTATCATATAAAAGTAAAATACCAAGCATTTTTTTGAAAAATCTTTCTTTTTTTGAGAAATTTAAGTGGCTTTTGGCTAGAATTGATCTTTTAAAACAAAGGAAAAAAGTGCAAGAATTTCTCATAACCTCTTTAATCGTGTTATTTGTATGTGCTTCATTTTTAGCTTTTAAGCTTAGTCGTTTAAAGCTAATATATAAGTTTTTACACACTCAAGATCAAGAGCTAAAAACTCAAAATGAGGCTATAAAACTAGAAAATGAAAGCCTTAAACTCGATCTTAAAGAGCTTCAAGAAAGCCTTATAAAAACACAAAGCAAGCTTGATGCACAAGAGCTTAATCTAGCTTCAAAAGATGAGTATTTACGCTTGCAAAAGCTTGAATTTGAAAAAGAAAAAGCAAATTTAAAGGCTGAGTTTCAAGAAAAAGAACAAAGCCTCTTACACACTCACGCTGAAGCACAAAATAAGCTTTTTAAAGAGCAAAAAGCAAGCCTTGATGAGCTTGAATTAAAATACAAAACAAATCTTGAAAGCCTCAAATTTGAGTTTGAAAAAAGCCTTGAAAAACAGCACGAACTCTTACTGACTCAAAATAAAAATATGCTTAGTGATGAGAGCAAAAAAATCCTTGATGAGCTTTTCACTCCTTTAAAAAGCAGCGTAAAAGCCTATCATGAAAAACTCGCTCACAATGAAATAGAGCTAAAAACCAATATCAAAAATATGTTTGAATACAGCCAAAAGATAAGCCAAAACGCCGAACAACTTGCAAATATCTTAAAAGGAGATAAAAAAACAAGGGGCAATTTTGCTGAACTTCAGCTTAAAAGCGTGCTTGAGCACAGCGGCTTAAAAGAAGGGGTGCAATATAAGCTCCAAGAGCATTTAAAGCTTGATGGCAAGAGCTATTATCCTGATGCGGTGGTGTATTTAGATCATCAAAAAAGCATTATTATCGATGCTAAGTTTTCCCTGCCAAATGACTTTGATTTTAATCAAAACGATAGGCAAATTTGCGAACAACTTGCTTTAAACATAAAAGCTCGTATCAATGAGCTTGCAAGTAAGCCTTATACTCACTTTGATACGCATACTTATGATTTTGTTTTGCTCTTTTTGCCTTATCAAAACATACTTGATTTAGCCTTAGAGCATAGCCCAAATTTATATAAAGAAGCCTATGAAAAAAAGATTTATCTTACCACTCCACATACACTTTTTATGGCTTTAAACACCATAAATATAGCTTGGAGACACATTCAAAGTAATGATAATGTAATGAAAGCCTTTGAAGCTTTGGCTAAATTTCATGATAAATTTGTGAGCTTTGTTGAGGATTTTGAGGGCGTAAAAAGGGCTTTTAGCACCCTTGAGAACAAGCTTGATGCGGCTGAAAAAAAGCTTCTTAGAGGAAGTGGCAATCTTGCTTCTCGCTTTCATCAGCTTAAAGAACTTGGTGTAAAAACAAGTAAAGAGCTTAAGGCTGAGTTTGATGAGGGGATTTTAGAGCCTCAAGATAAGCCTTTTTTAGAACAAAACCCACACAAAAATCAAAAAAAGGAAGCTGATGAAAACGCTTTGTTTTAGTGCTAAAGAGCATGATTTAAATGCCATAAATTTAGGACTTGATGAGCTTATCTTAATGGAAAATGCAGGCAAAAACCTCGCCTTAATCATCAAAAAAGAGCTTAAAAAAAAATACAAAAAGAAAAAACACCCAAGAATACTTTTTTTACTTGGCTCTGGCAATAACGCAGCTGACGGGCTTGTAGCAGCACGAACCTTAAAAAATACCTTTTTATATGTGCTTGATAAAAGAGCTAAAAAAAGTGCTTTATTTATCAAGCAAGAGCAAATCGCTTTAAATTTAGGCTTAAGCTTTCTTGAAAAAGAGCCTGTTTTTGCAAGCTTTGATTGTATAGTTGATTGTGTGTTTGGAAGCGGTTTTAAGGGGCTCTTAGATACAAATACTAAGGCTGTACTTGAAAAAGCAAATCAAAGCAGAGCCTTAAAAGTGGCGTGTGATATGCCAAGTGGCTTGGCTTCTTACGCACAAGAAAAAGCTGGTTTTAAAGCTCATATAAGCGTAAGTATGGGCTGTATAAAAGAACTTATGCTTGAAGACTTTGCAAAGGACTTTGTGGGTAAGATAAAAACGGCAAATTTAGGACTTTGCAATGAAAAATACCTTAGTTTTGAAAAGGCAAAGAGCTTTTTGCTTGAAAAAAAGGATTTAAGGCTTATTGCAAGGGCTAAAAATACAAATAAAGGCTCTTTTGGACATGGCTTTGTATGTGGGAGTGCAAGTGCTGGCTCACTTTGTGCGTTATCTGCTTTAAATTTTGGCTTAGGACTTGTTTCTTTGGTGGGAAAAAAGGCTTTTTCGCCTCTTATCATGTGTAAAGAAAGGCTTGAAGAAAGTGCAAATGCAGCTGCTATTGGCATGGGACTAGATGATCTTAGCGTGCTTGATGAGCCGCATTTAAAAAATATCCCCCTTGTGCTTGATGCAAACTGCTTTTTAAGTGAAAAAATTCTGCCTTTTTTAGAGAGGGAAAATGTGGTTTTAACCCCACACCCAAAGGAGTTTTCAAGGCTTTTAAAAATGGCTTTTAATGAAGAAGTGAGCGTAGAAGAAATTCAAGCCAATCGTTTTGCTTTTGCAAGAAAATTTGCTTTTAAATTTAAATGCGTCTTGCTCTTAAAAGGTGCAAATCCTATCATCGCACAAAAAGAAAGGCTTTGCGTTGTTAATCTTGGCACAAGTGCCTTGGCTAAGGGTGGCAGTGGGGACGCTTTAAGTGGTATGATACTTGCCTTGCTTGCAAATGATTTTTCAGCCTTTGATGCTGCTATGCAAGCAAGCCTAGCTCACGCAATAGTGGCTAAAAAATACAAGGCAAATGCAAATAGCTTTGATGCCCTAAAACTCATAAAAGGACTTTCATGCTTGTAAAACTGGCGATTTTATTTTCTGGAAATGGCTCAAATTTAGAAAATTTACTTGAAAAATTGCATAAAAAAAAGTTTGACGAAAATGAATTTGAAGTGGTATTGTGTCTGTGTAATAAAGCCAATGCCTTTGGCATACAAAGAGCTAAGAAATACAATCTTGATACTCTTATCATAGAGCACACAAAGTTTAAAAGTAGGGAAGAATTTGATCAAGCTTTAGTAAGTGAAATTCAAAAAAGTGGGGCGGATTTAGTGGTGCTTGCTGGTTTTATGAGGATACTAAGCCCTGTTTTTACTCAAAATATCAAAGCTATAAATTTACACCCTTCTATACTGCCACTTTTTAAGGGAGCAAATGCGATCAAAGAAAGCTTTTATAGCGATATGAAGCTAGGCGGAGTAAGCGTGCATTGGGTAAATGAAGAGCTTGATGGCGGACAAATCATCGCTCAAGAAGCCTTTCAAAAAGAAGGTTTGAGCTTAGAGGAGTTTGAGGCAAAAATTCACGCCCTAGAACATGAAATTTTACCCCAAAGTGTGATAAAAATCTTTAGTAAAAATTAAGTAAAAAAGCTTATAATTGTGCTTTTGATAGTAAATAGGAGCAAGTGATGATAGAAAGTTTAGAGTGGATTTTTAGCCTTGATTCTTGGCTGACTTTGGCAACTTTAGCCGCTTTAGAAATCGTTTTAGGAATCGATAATATCATACTTTTAGCCATCTTAGTCAATAAACTTCCCCCTCATCAACGCGACAAAACAAGATATCTTGGGCTAATGCTAGCCATGCTTGCACGTATAGGCTTGCTTTTTTCTTTGTTTTGGATTATGAAGCTTACCGCACCTTTGTTTAATGTATATTTGCCAATGATTATAGAGGATAATGCTACGCTTAAAAGCACTCTTGAGCTTATGCCAAGTGAAATTTCAGGCAGAGATTTAGTGCTCTTTTTTGGTGGGCTTTTTTTAATCATCAAACCTATGCTTGAGATAGTCGAACAGCTTAAAATGCACCATGGCGAAGCACATCACACAAGCACAAGTTCAAAATTTTGGATCATTATCGCTCAAATCATACTTCTTGATATAGTTTTTTCTCTTGATAGCGTCATTACAGCTGTAGGTATAGCAAATAACTTGCAAATTATGGTTATAGCTATCATCATCGCTGTAGCTGTTATGCTTTTTGCAAGTAAGCCTATAGCTGATTTTGTCGAAACTTATCCAAGTATAAAAATTCTTGCTCTGGCTTTTTTAATTATGGTTGGTGTGGTTTTAGTGGCTGAAAGCGTGGATTTGCATATCGATAAAGCTTATATTTATGTAGCGATGATCTTTTCTTTGGTGGTTGAAATTTTAAATATCATTTCGAGCAAGAAAATAGAACATTTCAAGCCAAAAGAAAAATAAAAATTATTTTTTTGAAGCCTGTAAGATATGGTATCTAATTATAATTTTTGATAGAGTTTAAAAAAAAGCAAAATTTTAATTTTATATTAAAAATAAATTTAATATAAAATCCTATAATCAGTTTTGCAAATTTTTGCATATTTTTATCAAAAAGGAATGAAAATGATGGTTACAAATCCTAGCCAAAGACGTCTTACTCTTGCCTTTTTTATAGGAATTTTAGCAGGTGTTTTTGGCGGTATTGTCAAGTGGGGTTGGGAAGTGCCTTTTCCTCCAAGAGATCCAAGTGTGCCTTGGCCTGTTGATGCTCTTGAGCGAACAACTCCGCCAAAAATTTTCTTAGAGCAGCTTGGCTTGCCAAGTGATTGGACATATATGTTTTCGGGTGTTGAGCTACCTTTAAGCATTTTTATCGTGCATATTGGCTTTTCGGTAGTTTTTGGTGTGGCATATTGTATGCTTGCTGAGGTATATCCTCGCATTAAGATGTGGCAGGGTGCTGTTTTTGGCTTTTTTGTATATCTTTTTGCTCATGTTATCGTTATGCCTTTGATTGCTGAAGTGCCACCACTCAGTCAAATTCCTCTTGATGAGCATTTATCAGAGCTTTTTGGGCATATAGTGTGGCTTTGGGGTATAGAAATAGTGCGTCGCGATATAAGAAATCGTATCACAAAAACAGCTGATGCAAGCTAAAATACTTTTTTAAAAAAGTCCTTGTTTTTGCAAGGGCTTTTAGCTATTTTCAAGAACTATTATCGATAAAATTTTGAATTTCTTCCTTTTTTGTCATTTTAAGCATGGAAATTTGTTTTATAATTTTTAAAAAATTATTTAAACTTAGTATAAAAGCAAGACTAAATATTACAAAAAAACCAATATCTATCATTTGAAAGTCATTCATAAAGCAAAATACCAAAAAAACAGCACTTGCCACAAAGCATAAGATCAAAAAAAGCAAAGATCTCAAATTTGCTTCTTTGAAATTGTCCGTGTTTTGAGTGAAATTTTTAAATAAGATGATTTTATTCCTTCTTTTTGCAAGTATAAGTTCATCATTTTGCTTAAAAAGCTCATCTAAAACGCCTATATATTCAAGCTCATCGCGTTCATCTTTGAGTTTATAAAGGCAGTATTTACTCGTCTTTTTTTTCTGCAATTCTTTAATATGAAAAAAAATCAGCTCATTTTGTGCCACAAAAAAAGGCTCAAAGCTCATAAATGCCATAAGTATCATCTCCTAAAAAGCCCTTATATAAAGGTTTGAGTTCTAAATTTAAACTCGCATTTGCTTGTGCGGTAAATTTTGAGTTTGAAAAGATCAAAAACATATCCATATCCTTAGCAAAGCTTTTTAAAAACTCTGCCCCACCTTCAAACATCATAAATTTTGCTTCTTTTGGAATTTGAGTGAAAATCTGGCGGTTTGGCACCTTAAGAGCTGGGATTTTCTCATCAAAGCTAGCAAGTTCTTGATGACTTAAGATGCACAAATTTGGAGCCTTAGCTTCCTTGCCAGCTAATCTTGCATCTAAAACTGGGCGATCCTTTCTTAAAGTCTCTCCGCCAACTACGAGTAAATCAAGCTTTGAACGGATTTTATGAGCATAGCTTCTGCTTAATTCATTGCTGACAAACTTACCAAAAGGCGAGCCATTAAGGCTTAAAGCGAGTTTAAAAAGCTTAAAAGGCTCATTTTTTTGCCATTTTAAAAAGGGTTTAAGTAGATCAAGCCCTTCTTTTTCACAAAGCCCAAGCTCAACTTCAATGCCATGTTGCCTTAAAAACTCAGCCCCACCACTTGCTAGCTTGTGCGTATCTTTTACGCTTATAAAAACTTTTTTAAACTTAAGCTCGCTAAAAAGTCTAGCACAAGCTGGGGTTTTGCCCTTATGAGTGCAAGGCTCAAGAGTAACAAAAGCACTAGCGTCTTTGAGTAAAAAATGATGATTTTTAAGTATAAATTCATGAGCAGCATTGGCTTCATCAGGGATTTGCAAGGCTGGATCAAGCTCTTTTAAGGCTGTTTTTATGGCGTTTAACTCAGCATGAGCTTGTCCTGCTTGTTCATGAGCTCTTATGCTTAAAAGCTTGCCATTTTTATCTAAAATCACGCAGCCCACAGCTGGATTAGGATAGGTTAAAAACTGAAAGTTCCAAGCCTCATTTAAGGCTAGTTTCATATAAAATTCTTTTGTCATCTTTGCTTCTTTAAATTTTTGTGAAAGTATAGCAAAAGATGAAAAATGTTTTTATAAGTATTTTAAATTATTCAAATAAGTTTTTAATACCTGAAATTTCACCTTCCAAATCAAAAAAATAAATTTTAAGTTCTTTTTGTATATTTGTGTCTTTAAAAGCTCGATATTGATACTTGTGCTCGTGTAATTTTTCTATAATTTCCCCACTAATTTTAGGATAAATTAAAACACCTTTTTGGTTTTCATATTTACAAAGATAAGCAAAAATTTGGTATAAATCGCCTTGATTTATCTCCTCCTCTTTTTCAAGAATTTTCCATTTTGTATCAAGTATGGCAATGGGTTTTTCATTTTCATCTTTTTTGCAAATCACTATATCTGGTTTAATTTTAAATTTATTTTTTTGCTCTTGCTCGCTTTGTGCATCTCTTTCAAGCAAATATTTTGAACTATCTTGGGTTTTTATGGCATGATCTTTAGCATTTAAAGAACAATGCTTTTTAAGATGAAAGGCAACAAAGCTTTCAAAAAGTTTATTCATATCAAAAAGCAAAGCGCTAGCCTTTGAACTTCCACTATAAGGGCTTGGAGTGAGTTTTTCTAAAAAGAGTTTGCACCAAGGTAAAATTTGTTCATAAGCCTTAAAATGCCTTGAATTTACGCATTTTGCAAAATCAGCCTTATAATTTGTGCTTTGAGCTATATCATCAAAAATAAAGCGAAATTGCAAAAGTCTTGTGCTTATTTTAGAGCTAAATTTAAGCTTTTGAAGCTTTAAAAGTGCAGCAACTATAAGGCGGTTTTGAGGCAGATTTTGGCTATACTCATCAGCAAAGGTGTAAAAGCGTTCCTTGTGGGCGAAATTGTACTTAAGATTTTCATTAAAAAGTAATTTACCCCTTAAAAAAGTGCGGTTTTGTTTATAAGCTATATAATCACTCTTTATACCTTGTTTGACAAGCTTTTCAAGTTCATCTAAAAACAAGGACACAAAAATTTCAAGCAAAGGAAGCTTTTTAGCTTTTAAAGTCGCGATATTGCTTTGCTTAAAAGGTGAATCTTTAAGGGTTTTTAGCATATCAAGAAGTAAATCTTGGGCTTTTTTGGCTGAATTTAAAGCCTTGGCTTTATCTTGTGAATTTGAAGTTTCATTTTCCAAATCTTGCTCTAATTTCTTTTCGCTCCTAAAAATCTTAGGTAAAATTTCAAGACAAAAACCACTTTGAGTTTGGATCAAACCCACATAATTTCTTGCTTTAAGCTTGTTTGAGCCACAAAAATTGATAAAATTATGACTATCTTTTTGCTTGGCAAAGTCTTGAAGTTCATTAAAAATTTTCTTAGCTTCTTGATCTGTATTGGCAGAATTTTGCAAAACAGCCTTAATGTCATCAAGCCCAAACCTTTGCCATTCAGTTATAGCTAGGGTGTTATTTGTTTTCATTGTTTAGCTATTTTTTTTATTATATCTTGGAACTTCTTTAAATCCCACTCCCTAAAATCGGTGATAATATAAAGCTTTTTGTCATCATCTACAAAATCACTTAAGCTTGAGCCTAAATTTAAATCACTTGTAGGGCGTTCCTTAATCATATCATTACCATTTAAAACAGCATTAATCTTTGCATAATCATCATAAAAATACTCTTGTAAAAGCGGGATGATTTTCTTTTTAAATACATCTTGTAATTTCTTAAGGCTATCAAGCCCTATAAAAAACGCATGTCCTATAGCATGCTCTCTATCAAGCAAAAATTCTATGCGTTCATTTAAAACCCTTAAAAGCTCTTGTAAATTTACACCCTCGCAATCCTTGCTTATATTTTCATTATCCCATTGTGGCATCATCTCAACAAATTCAAATCTCCTACGCAAAGCCGTATCAAGCAAAGCTATACTTCGATCTGCTGTATTCATAGTGCCTATGATATAAAGATTATTTGGCACTCCAAATTTTTCATTACTATAAGGAAGCTTAACTTCTAAAGCCTCATCTTCGCCAAGTCTTTTGCTTGGCTCTATCAAGGTAATAAGCTCTCCAAAAATTTTAGAGATATTGCCCCTATTAATCTCATCGATGATGAGTATATATGGCTTTATTTTTTGATCTTCTTGATAGTCTGGCAAATTAAATTGCTTTTTAAAAAACATTAAAATACGCTTAAGATACGATGGATTAGGGCATTTAGCTTTTTCGTCTTTATACATCTTTTTTAGGTCGTCAACACCTGCATAATATCCGTTTTTTCTGTGCTTTTCATCCATCCCCTCAAACACAATACCAAAGGATTTTTCCGATCTATAACGCACAAAATATTTGTCATGAATATGCACGCCTTTTTCTATATTTTCTTCTTTGTTGCATTCTTCTTGAAGTTGCTCAATGCATTTATCTAGCCCTTCCATACTATCATGTTCCATAGCTTCTTTGCATATTTCTTTAAAAATACCATTTTTAATTTCATAGGTCATTTTGTTGTTTTCTTTGTCAACCTCTGGTTTTATCCCCTCCACAAACTCTTCATAAGAATAACTTTGATGAAAGGTGATAAATTCGATTTGTCCCATTTGTTTAAACTCATCAAATATTGCTTTTTTATCTTCTCTATCTTCCGGAATTTCATCTATAGCTTTGTAAAATTTTAAAATTTCAAGAGTTTTATCAATGGTAGTATAAGTCTTTCCAGTACCCGGAGGTCCATAAAGAATTTGATTAAGTGGAGGTTTTGTTGTCTGTAGATTTGGCATGCTTTCTCCTTTTGTGTTCCAAGATATAGGTTTGAAATCATCTATTGGAATTTTATTGTATTGACTTACGATTTCTAAAAATTTATTAAGAATTTTATCTAAATTATGCTCATCTAATCTCCCATCAAAATATTCAATCATAGATTCATCGAGTTCTACCAGATTAAGAGTCTCAAGAGCTTTGCAAGTTTCTTTCATTTCATCGGATCTACCTAGGCAAATATAAAATTTATTGTTTTGCTCCTTATGCATATAACCAAAATAAATATAAATACCTTTTTTATGAGTAAATTTGGATGAATTAACTAAATCATCTCTTAAAGTATCTTTACGCACAAAGCTTATACCACAAGTATCTTTCATTCCTCCGGTGCCAAATTCTATATTACTTTTATAGTTAAGTGAGTCTAAGATTTTATCCAATCGTTCGATTAAATCAGTTTTTTTCAGCCCTTGAGTTGTTTTTGGATTTACTCGATTATCAATCCTATCTACAAATTCTTTTATGCATAGTAGGAAATCTCGCTTTTGTTCGAAGTTTAAATTCATGCTCTCTCCTTAATCTATAATTTTAATTTTACAAAAAAAAAAAAAAATAAATCAAGCCTTAAATTTAGCTTATATAAGATAAAAAGTTAAAAAAGGAAAAAACCAAAACTCACCACACCACAAAAGTTTTGGCTTTTTTTATATCTTTAAAATTCAAGGTAAAATGAGACTTTTCATCGTCTAAATCTTGAAAGCTTAAATTTTCGCCCTCCACACTCAAAAGCTTGCCTTTAAGCTTTTCTTTTTCATTGGTAGTGATTTGAACTAATTCGCCCACGCTTAAAACAAAATGCCCTAATTTGCTAAGCTTTCGTTCAAGTCCCGGGCTTGAAACTTCAAAGAAGTATGCCTCTTTACTTGGCTCATTTGCATCAAGTAAGGGCGAGAGTATTTCGCTTACTTTTTGGCAGTCTTCTAAGCTCACACCGCCTTTTTTGACGATATATACCCTATAAATCAGCTTTGAGTTTTCACGCACAAGCTCGCTATCATAAAAACTTACATTAGCTTCAGCACAAAGAGCTTTTAAATCATTTTCGTTCATCTTTTTCCTTTTTTATCTTTTCAAAAAGGGCGTCTATGTGGTTTTGATATTCAAGTCTTTCATCGAATTTAAAGTGAAAATTTGGGCAGCGATACCAGCCTTGCTCGCTCATGCAGTAATTTTGCAAGGCTTTAGCAGCTTTTTTTAGAGCAAGTAAAATTTTTTCTTGCTCTAAGGCATTAAAAAAAGCCTTATCTACATACACAAAGGCATCATATCTACCTTTTTTGCACTCTACATCAGTAATGCTTAAATTCCTTAAAAGCTCATCATCAAGACTTGCTAAAGCCTCCGGGATAAGTTCTTTTAGCACACTTTGGGTGCGAAGTTTTCTTAGCTCTTGCTCGTTCATTTTTGCTCCTTAAGTAGCCTACAAGCTCACCATTTCCTTGACTTCTTTATAACTTTCTATATAATCACCCTCTCTCATGTCATTGCATCCTTCTATGCCAACGCCACATTCAAAGCCTTTTGCCACTTCTTTAACATCATCTTTAAAACGTTTAAGCGAGCTTACATTGCCCTCATATACAACCACGCCTTCGCGTATAAGGCGGATTTTTGCTCCTCTGTTAATCACGCCTTCTGTTACCATGCAACCTGCGATTTGTCCTATTTTTGGCACATTTATGACTTGACGAATTTGAGCTTGTCCGAGTTGCTCTTCACTGATAATAGGGCTCATAAGTCCGCTTAAAAGAGCTTTGACATCATCGATTAAATTATAAATAACATTATAAGTTTTAATCTCTACGCCCTTATCCTTAGCCCTTTCTTTAATCTCTCCTGTTGGACGCACATTAAAGCCAAGCACGACAGAGTTTTCACTAGCGCTGGCTAGTTCTATATCGCTTTGAGTGATACCGCCTATACCAGCGTGAATGATATTGACTTTAATCTCTTCATTGCTAAGCTTTTCAAGGCTTGCTTTTAAGGCTTCAAGTGAGCCTTGCACATCGGCTTTTAAGATCACTGGTAAGACTTTAAGATTGCCTTCTTTGATCTTTGCTCCTAGTTCATCAAGGCTTACTTTTGTGGATTTGCTGAGTTCTTTTTGGCGGTTGTATTCTTGACGTTTTTGAGCGTATTCTCTAGCTTCTTTATCACTATGTACAGCAATTAAAATTTCTCCAGCCTCAGCTACTTCACTTAAACCTATGATGACTCCGCATTCTCCGGGCTTTATCTCTTTTAAAGCCTTGCCCTGATCATCAAAAAGCCCTCTCACCTTGCCATAGGCTACGCCTGCAACTATGGTGCTTCCTATCTTAAGCGTTCCATTTTGCACGATGACAGTAGCGACTGCTCCTCTGCCTTTTTGCAAAGAACTTTCTACTATGCTTGCCTTAGCTAGAGCCTTAGCATTAGCCTTTAATTCTAAAATATCAGCTTGTAAAAGCACGATTTCAAGCAAATCCTCAACCCCTGTGCCTTTTTTAGCTGAAACTTCTACAAATTCATAGCTTCCGCCCCATTCAGTTGGTGTTATATCCATTTCAGCAAGCTGAGTTTTTACCCTATCAATATTTGCACCTTCTTTATCGACTTTATTAATGGCTATGATAAGAGGCACATTAGCTGCTTTTGCGTGATTAATAGCTTCTTTGGTTTGTGGTTTTACCCCATCATCAGCAGCAACAACGATGATAACGATGTCAGTAATGCTTGCCCCTCTTGCTCTCATAGCTGTAAAGGCTTCATGTCCTGGAGTATCGATAAAGGTTATTTTGCGTCCGTTTTTTTCTACCATATAAGCACCAACATGTTGAGTAATGCCTCCAGCTTCAGCACTTGCAATGCGAGATTTTCTTATATAATCAAGCAAGGAAGTTTTACCATGATCAACATGCCCCATTATAGTAATTACCGGAGCTCTTACACTAAGTTCGCCCTCATCTTGCACGCTTTCGTATTCTTTAACATAATCAAACTCATCAGCCTCATCAATGATCTTGATCTCAACTCCAAATTCCTCAGCTAAAATTTCAATCGCTGCCTCATCTAAAAAGTCGTTTTTAGTCGTCATTAAACCTAGCATGAAAAGCTTTGAGATAATTTCACTTGTATTTTTACCAAGCTTATCAGCAAATTCATATACTCTTATTTCTTTTGGAATTTCAAGGCTAGTAACTTGAGCGCTTTCTTTCTTTTCTATACGTTTTGGTGGTTTTTTACGTCCTCTTCTTTGTATGCTCGTTTCAGTAAATTGGTTAAAACTTTGCTTTAAAATTCCTGGCTGTTTTTTGTTTGTAGGTGCTGGGGCTGGTTTTTGTGCTATATTGCTAAAATCTGGCAAAACTACGACGTCTTCATCATCAAGGCTTATATCGCTAAAATCATTCCCCCCAAGCAAGTCCATTTTTTGCATGCCATCTTTGCGAGCTGAGGTGTTTGGTTTTTTGTCTTTTTTCTTTGGTTTTTTTATGCTTTCTTCTTGAGTACTTGAAAACATATCTTTAAGATCAATTCTTGCGCTTGTTTTTGGTTTTTCTTCGCTTGCTTGACTTTCTCTTGCTTTTAGATTTTCATCTTTTTTCTTTTTGACGATGACAAGTCCTCTTCTTTGGGTGAGAGAAGTTTGTTGCGGTGCGGCAGGTTCTTCTTTTTTGGGTTCTTGTATCATTTCTTTTTGAGCAAGGTTTTCTTGAGAGATTGGCTTGATCTTAGCTTCATTTTTTTCTAAATTTATGCTTTTTTCATTTGTTTTTTTTGCTTTTGTGGCTGGTTTTTTTGTTTCTTTTTTGATTTCTTCTTTATTTGTTTGGCTAGTTTTTGTTTCCTCTTTCTTTTTTTCACTTTTTGTGTTATTTGATTTTGGCATTTTTGCCTTAAAGCTTTCTGGAATTTGCTTGGTTTGTATGTATTCATAAATCACTGCTGCGAGTTCTTCATCTACTGCTGATGAAACGGTTTTTACATTCAGTCCAAGTTCAAGGGCTTTTTCTAAAACTTCTTTGCTGTTGTAGCCCATTTCTTTAGCAATCTCGTGAATTCTAATCTTTGCCATTATTTTGTATCTCCTTTAAATCCTGCAGAGTTATTTTGATATCCTGTGCCTTAAAACAAGGTTTTTGCAAGCTTTTTTTATCCTCTTTATGCAAGCATATCTCACAAAGATAAAAGCTGCGTCCAAAATGTAGATTAAGAACAATTTTTTTATCTTTGAGCCAAAAACGATAAAGCTCGTTTTGGGAAAATCTTTGCTTGCAAATAACGCACATTCTAATCGCTGTATGTTTTTTCTTCAAAATTATATCTTTTTTTCTTAGATTTTTAGCAAAATTCAAAGCCATTATTGTCAAATTCTAAAATTAAAGCTTTACAATTTGAAAATTTTTCTTGCATTTTACGCATAGCTTGCATAATATCATCTTTAAAATATAAAGAAAAAAAGCTTGATCCTGAGCCTGAAAGCACGCTCATTAAGGCATTGTTCTCAAGGGCAAGTTTTTGCACGTTAAAAAGTTCGGGCAAGGCTTTCATACGTCTTAATTGATGAAGTTTGTCCTTGCTTGCAAGATGTAAAAGCTCATATTTTTTTTCTAAAAAGCACGCCGTTAAAAAAGAAGCATGGGTAAGATTGAAAACAGCAGTTTTAAAACTGACATTTTTAGCTAAAGTATTTCTGCTTTCTTTAGTGCTAAATTCGCTTTTTGGCACAACAACAAGGGCTTTAAGATTATCATCAATCTTTTTTTTGATACTTAAAACTTGTTTATTTTCAACTATAGAGCAAACAAAGCCTCCAAGCGTGCAAGGGGCTATATTATCAGGATGATTTTCATAGTTTAAAGCCTCATTTAGAATTTCTTCTTTGCTGATCTTTATTTTTGCAAGCTTATACGCACAAGCTAGGGCTGAAACTATAACAGCTGATGAGCTTCCTAAGCCTCTTGAGAGGGGGATTTTGTTTGTAAAATGAAAGCTAAAAGGAGGATTTTTTTCTTTGCTAAGTTCAAAAAACTTTTGATAAAAAATTTGCACAAAGGCATTATTGCTAGTATATAAGTTTTTATTCGTTTCTCCCTCGCCTTTGATCTTAATGATAAGTTCTTTGCTGGGTAAAATTTCAACCTCATTAAAAAGCTTTAAACTTAGTCCCAAGCAGTCAAAACCTGGTCCTAAATTCGCACTAGTAGCTGGAACGATGATCTTCAAATTTACTCCTAAATCGCTTCTAAAAAATAAAAAGGTAAATTATCTTCTTTTAAATCTAAGCCTTGCAAGCTTTTAGGCAAGAAAAACTCGCCTGCTTCTGTGTCTTCTAGGATAATTTCACCCTTTTTATATACAAAACATAGCTTTTTATTTGCCCTTATAGGCTTAAAATCATTAAGCTCAAAAGCACTCACTGCAAGAAGTGGTATATCTTTGACTATGCTTAGAGTTTTAAGGCTTAAAAAGCTGATTTTAATGCCCATATAAGAACCAGGTCCATTAGCATATATAAGTTTTGAAAACTCAAATTCTTTAAGCAAGGCTTGAAGTAAAACAGGCAGAGCCTCACTTGCTCTTTCATCACTTTGCACGCTTTTAATCAAAACATCATCTTCATAAATACCCAGCATTAAAGGCTTTGCAAGGGCATTTAAAAGCAAAGAATACTTTTTTATGCAAAGACCTTTTCATAAATTTGAGCTTTTTGTGTCTCAAGGCTTACAATCTCATACGCACTAGTATCTTTAAGCACTTCTTTGGTAAGCAAGTGATTTAAATGATGGCTTCCTGCATAAGAGATATAATCCCCATATACCCTATATCCAAGCAAGCTTAAATCCCCAATGGCATCTAAAATTTTATGACGCACAAATTCATCTTTAAAACGCAAGCCCTCAGGATTTAAGACGCGATTTTCATCAACAACTATGGTATTTTCAAGACTGCCACCTAGTGCTAAATTCATCGCGCGCAAGGTTTCAACATCTTTTAAAAAGCCAAAGGTTCTAGCTCTAGCTATTTCTTCTATATAATTTTTCTTGCTAAACTCAAAGCTGTAATGCTGCTCGCCAATAAGGGCATTATCAAATTTGATAGTATAGCTAATCCTAGGCTCATCAGTTGGAGTAAGGCGGACGAATTTATCTCCATCTCGCACTTCTATAGGCTTTTTAATCACCATGATTTTTTTAGGCGCATCAAGTTCTTTAAGCCCAGCCTCATCAAGCATCATACAAAAGCTTATAGAGCTTCCGTCCATTACTGGAGCTTCATTTGCATTTAAAACTATGCGTATATTGTCTATCCCATAAGCATTAATGGCACTCATTAAGTGTTCTATAGTTGAAACATAGCCTTTTTCATCGCCTATAACTGTGGCTAGCTTGGTATTAATCACTGAACTTGGTAAAGCCTTATAAGTAGCATTTAAATCACTTCTAAAAAAAACTATGCCTGAATTTGCCTCCATAGGCTCAAGAGTGATTTCTATAGGCTCGCCCTTATGAAGCCCTATGCCTACGCCTTTGACGCTTTTTGCAATGCTTAATTGTTTCATCTTGTCTCACTTTGTATGATTTTTTTGCCCTCATCAAGGACTTTGCTGATATTGTTTTTGATCCAATTGCTATCCTGCCATTCTTCAGGACGCACCTCAACACCTTGTATCAAGATACCAAAATGCAAATGATCGCCCAAAGCTAAGCCACTTACACCAGTATCTGCGATGATGTCTCCAGCTTTAACCTCATCGCCTACGCTTACTTCACTTACTGTGCAGTGTCCATATAGGCTGTAAAGCCCAAAGCCATGATCAATAACTATATTTATACCATAAATTCCATTTTCTTCAGCAAATACAACTCGCCCATCATTTGAGCTAAAAATTGGAGCTTTTGCCACGCTTGCTAGATCAAGTCCCATGTGATAGCTATCACTTACAAATTCGCCCTCATAAGAATAAAAGCGATGATCGGCAAAATCAGCTACTTTCATCGCGTTTTTAAGCGGTAGAAAAAGCCTGATAGGAAAGCTTTTAAGCGTTTGATTACTCACTTGAGCTGTAAGAGCGTGAATGCGTTTTTCATTGCCAAGTCTTAAGTCTTCATTGACAAATTTAAAGCTTTCAAGTTTGTTAAAATTGCTTCCTTGTGGAGCGTATTGCTCGGCTAGGGTTTGAATTTTGCCTTCTAAAAAGCGATCATTTAAGGCTATGTTTGAGTTTCTGTATTGTCGGTTTTTAAGATAAAATCGTATGCGTTCTTTGGTAGTGTTTCCGGCTTTATCCTTAGCGACAACATACGCACGAAAATCCTCATCTTTAGAGTCCCAAGCGATTAAACTTGCATAATAATCTTGTTTAAGATAAGGACTTACCGCAAATACTTTTCCTTTGTCAGTTTGGATAAATACTTGATCTAAATTCTCATCTTTTACTTTAAAAACAACGCTTGCTGCTCCTCCTTGTTCGATTTGATATGAGTTTGAAAGTATTGAAACAAGGGGTTTTTTATCATCAAGAATGATAAGAATTTCTTTAAAGGCGGTATTTCCACCAAAGAAATTCCAAAAGCTCTTATCTTTGGCTTCAACCTGCATGATATAGGAGTTTATCTTTTCTTTATAAGAGTTTTTAGGTAAGAAAATTTCAAGCGTTGATTCAAGTTTATTGTTTAATCTTTCATCTTTGATTACCACACCGCTATCGTTGTTATCTTTTTTGAGTGTGATTTTAATGCTCGCAAGCCCTGATTGCTCATCAGCAATACGCATAATGATAGGCTCAGCAAGATTAAGATACACCTTGTCTTCAGCATAAATTACAGGAGGATTTTTTTCAAAAAATTCAAATTGCTTTGCAAAAAACAAAGCAAGAGCGATCACAACAAGGACGAGTAAAAAGATGATTTTATTCGTTTTCTTTCTGCGTGCCATGATCGTTTTCCTTAAAAATTTCTTGATATTTTAATGTGTTTAAGTAAATTAGAAGTAAATTTATCCTTGCATTTGC
The DNA here is from genome assembly GCF_006864535.1 of Campylobacter sp. MIT 12-8780. NCBI lineage: Bacteria > Pseudomonadati > Campylobacterota > Epsilonproteobacteria > Campylobacterales > Campylobacteraceae > Campylobacter > Campylobacter sp. MIT 12-8780. The sequence continues at coordinate 28,374 of NZ_QHLL01000010.1, read as the reverse complement.
TTACTTCTGTTTTTTTAAATTTATAAAATATCTCTTAAAGCATTTGCTTTTTTCATCCACTTTTTTAAAGCTTTTTCATCATCATCTTGAATCATTTTCTTGCATAATTCAAGTTCATTTTGAAAAAGCTCTATACTTGCGAGTAAATTTTCTTTATTTTGCTCAAAGATACTGCCCCACATTGCTGGGCTTGATTTGGCGATTCTGCTCATCCCTTTAAAAGAAGGACCGCCTAGATGCACGATATTTTTTTTGTTTTCTTCTTTCATCACAAAATTTGCTAAGGCAAAGCTTATGGCGTGTGGAAGATGAGAGATGATGGCGGTGTGATGATCGTGAGCTGAAGCATTCATAAAGATGATTTGCATACCAAGATATGAAAAAAGCTCAACCGCTCTTTGTCTGTGTTTTACCTCAGCTGCCTCGCTCTCGCATAGCACACATACAGCGTTTTTATAAAGTTCTTTAAAAGCTGCTTTAGCACCGCTATTTTCAGTGCCTGCCATAGGGTGAGCGGCGATAAAATGGCTTTTTAATTCTTTTGGTAAGCTTTTAATGATCTCTTTTTTTGTGCTTCCAAGTTCTATGATAGTTGTATTTGAGCTTGTATCTTTAAGCTCTTTAAGCACTTTTACTATAGCATCAACAGGGATAGCTAAAATGATAATATCACAAGTTTTGATCTCCTTAAAGCTTGCAAGTTCATCAACAAGCCCTAAATTTAAAGCTTCTTTAGCATTTTTTTCGTCCGTATCATACCCAAGCACCTTACTAATGAGCTTGTTTTCTCTCAAACACAGCCCCAAACTTCCACCCATAAGCCCCAAACCAATGATACCTATTTTCATATTATCCTTTCAAAAACTTTTCATTATATTTTTTTGGTTATTATACACGCTTAAAACTCAAATTGAGGTAAAAAATCAGTATGAAAAAAATAATTGGCTTTTGTTTTTTAGTAAATTTTGCTTTGGCTGTGCAAGTCAATGAGATCAAATTTAGCGGACTGACTCAACTTTCAGCTCAAAGCGCTCTTGATATAAGCGGGCTTAAAGCCCCTCAAAATATAAGTGAAAAAGAGATTAATAAAGCGATTTTAAATTTATACAAGCAAAATTATTTTAGTGATATACAAGCGCAGCTAAATAATGGCGTGCTTGAGTTTAAGCTTAAACAAAAGCAAAGTATTGCAAGGATTGATATTACCGGTGTTGCTTCAAATGATCGCAAGCAAATTGATAGCATACTTAATATCAAACGAGGATATTTGTATGATGAGGGTTCTGTAAAAGAAGCTGCTGAGCGCATACGTATGTTTTATGAAGCAAAGGGGTATTTTGATACTGTGGTAGAAACAAGCACCGAGCCTTTGAGTAATGCAAGCGGTTTGCAGCTCAATTTCATCATCAATAGAGGCGAAAATATCACTATAGAAAATGTACTTTTAAGTGGGAGCAAAAAGCTTGATTATGGTGATGTAGAACCAAGTATAGCTAATAAAGAACGCGAATTTATGGGCTGGATGTGGGGTAGGAATGATGGGGCTTTGAAAATCTTTGAACTTGGCAATGATAGTGCGAGGATTAGTGATGAATATATGAAAAGAGGTTATCTTGATGCTAAAGTTTCTTCAGCATTTTTACGCACAGATACAAATAATTACAAAGCTGATTTGTCGTATTTTGTCGAGGAAGGAATTTCTTATAAAATCGCTGCAATTCGTATAGAAAACCCCGTTTTTAGCGAAGAAGAAAATACCGAGCAAGTTGATGATCTTAAATCTCAAGTCGGCAAAACAGCAAATATAGAAAAAATTCGCCAAGATATAACACTCATACAAACAGCCACAGCTGACTTAGGATATGCTTTTGCTCAGGTGTATCCAGATATACAAAAAAACGAACTTGATGCTGAGGTAAGTATAGTTTTTAAGGTTATTCCAAATGAAAAGGTGTATATTAGAAATGTCATTATTTCAGGCAACTCACGCACAGCCGATAAAGTCGTGCGTAGAGAGCTTTATCTTACAGAAGGGAATTTATATCACAAAAGTGATTTGATAGAGTCAAACAATGCACTTCGCAGGACTTCGTATTTTGATGATGTGAATATCAAAGAACAAAGGGTTGATGCGACTCAACTTGATTTGATTGTTGAAGTTACTGAAGCTTCTACAGGATCGATTTCAGGAGGTATTGGCTATGGCTCGACTGATGGGCTCTTGCTTAATGCTTCACTTTCTGATACAAATATCTTTGGCACAGGGCTTAAAAGTGTCATAAGCGTGGATAAAAGCGATGATTATCTTTCTGGTCGTATAGGACTTACAAATCCCCGCTTATTTGATACTTATTATAGTTTGGGCGGAAGTGTGTATGCAAATGAGTATGATTGGGATACTTATAGTGAAAAAAGTCGCGGTTTTGATATCACGCTTGGAAGGCAGTTTTTTAGGTATTTTAATGCAAGTTTAACTTATAATTATGAAGCCGATAATATCTATTATCTTAGCCCTACGCTTTTGCTTTCTGGCTATGAGCTTGGGCGAAGTGTGAAAAGCTCAGTTACACCGGCGATTTCATTTAACAATACAGATGATTATTATCTACCTAGACGAGGGATTATCGCTTCTACAGCCCTTGAAGTTGCTGGGGTTGGAGGAACGCAAAATTTTGTAGCTTCAAGCACGAGATTTAACTTTTATCAAGGTTTGCAAGATTATATAGGGCTTGATTTGATTTATCGTTATAAGGGAGCGTTTTATAAAATCTGGGACACAGGTAAATTACCGATCAATCAAAGAATTTATCTTGGAGGTATTAGTTCCATAAGAGGCTTTGAAAGCAGAACCGTAAGCCCAAAAAACCGCTATGGCTACGAAGAGGGTGGAACGATAGCTTATACAAACTCATTTGAGCTAAGTTTTCCTATCATCGATAGGATCAAGCTTAGAGGAGCTTTGTTTTTTGATTATGGTGCAGTAGGTAGATCGGTGCTTGATATTGATAAAAGCATACACCGCTACTCTACAGGTATGGCTATAGAGTGGATCACGCCTATAGGTCCTTTGCAACTTGTCTTTGCAAGGGCGTTAAATGACAAACCCGGCGATGATACAAATAATTTTGAATTTACTCTTGGAACGAGATTTTAAGAAAAAAAATTGCTATTCTTAGCAAAGTCAAATATTTTATTTGCTATAATGGCGAAGTTTTATTACAAGGCTTAAAGAATGAATTTTTTAGAACTTTTTTCAGGTATAAGACGCAAACAAGCTTCGCCAAGTGAAGCACCAAATCACTGGGTAAAATGCGATAATTGCCATGCTTTAATGTATTACAAAGAGATACAAAGCTCAAATAATGTCTGCCCAAAATGTAATTTTCATATGAGAATTTCTCCGCTTCAAAGGATAGAGCTTTTAAGTGATGAGGGTTCTTTTATAGAGTATGACGCAGCTTTGCACGCTGTTGATCCACTTAAATTTGTAGATAGCAAGTCTTATAAAAAGCGTTTGAGCGAAAGTGAAGAAAAAACAGGACGAAAAAGTGCGGCAATCAGCGGCGAATGTTTGATGAATGGCGTAAAAACTCAACTTGTTGTATTTGACTTTGCTTTTATGGGTGGCTCTTTAGGTTCGGTTGAGGGTGAAAAGGTTGTAAGAGCGGTGCAAAGGGCTATAACAAATAAAACTCCTCTTGTCATCGTTTGTGCTTCAGGTGGAGCAAGAATGCAAGAAAGCACTTTTGCTTTAATGCAAATGAGTAAAACCTCAGCAGCCTTAAAACTTTTAGCTGATGAGAAGCTGCCTTGTATTTGTGTGCTTACTGATCCTACTATGGGTGGGGTTTCAGCTTCTTTTGCTTTTTTAGGTGATATTATTATCGCTGAGCCGGGTGCTTTAGTAGGCTTTGCAGGAGCAAGAGTGATTAAGCAGACTATAGGGGCTGATTTGCCAGAAGGCTTTCAAAGGGCTGAGTTTTTGCTTGAACACGGACTTATTGATGCTATCGTGCAAAGAAGTGAGCTTAAGCAGTGTATTAGCGATTTTTTAAAGCTCTTAAGTAGGAGTTAGGCTTTGCAAATTCATATCGTTTGCGTGCAAAAAAAACAAGGTGAATTTCAAAACCTTGAACACAAATACACCAAGCTTATTAGTCATTATGCGCGTTTAAGTGAATACAATGTATTTAACAACAAAATCGCCAATGCTCAAAAACTTAGCGCAAGCGAAGCGAAAAAAAGCTATGAAGAGCCAATGTTAGCACATAAAAAAGGCTATAGTATCATTCTTGATGAGCGGGGCAAAAGCTTTGATAGTTTAGAATTTTCAAGGCTTTTGGTAGATAAAAGTGAGTTAAGCTTTTTTATCGGTGGGGCGTATGGCTTTGAAAAAAGCTTTCTTTCGCATTTTGATCTAAGTTTATCTTTAAGCAAACTTACCCTTGCTCATCATCTTGTTAAAATCGTTCTTTTAGAGCAGATTTACCGCGCTTTTTGTCTGCACTATCAACACCCATATCACAAATAAAGGCTTCAAATGGATAAATCAAAACTCAAAAGTTTTCAAAAAATTTTAGAAGAGAGAAAAAAACTTATCTTAAATCAGCTTGATAGCAATACTCAAGAAATCGAGGATTTGTATAATTCAGAACCAAATGATAATATTGACTTTTCAAGCATTAACACAAGCTCGCAGATCGAACAAACGATAAATTCAAATCTCAAACAAGAGCTTGGTGAGATTGAAAATTCACTTTCTAAGATCAAGCAAGGTATTTATGGGATTTGTGAGTCTTGTGAAGAAGATATTGATACAAATCGCCTAAAGATCAAACCGCATGCAAAGTATTGCATTAATTGTCGTCAAAGTATAGAAAAAGGAGAAAAACTATGAGGATCAAGCTTTTTATATTCTCAGGATTGCTTTATTTAGTCTTGTTAGGAGCCTTTGTTTATCATGTGAGTAATGCCGAATTTACCCTTATGTTTGGAGGGTATGAATTTACCTTGCCGGTGGTGGTTTGGGTTGTTTTGCCGGTAGTGTTTTTGTTTGTTTGTGCGATTTTACATATGAGTTTTTATACCTTTTTGCGGTATTTAAAAACAAAAGATTTTTATAGCGATGCTCGCAAATTTCAACATTTTGCTCTTGATTTACTCTTAGAAAAAAATCCTAAGCCACATTTTAAAATCAAAGAATTTCAAAATGCAGCCGAGCTAGTAAAAAGTTTAAAAACATTTGAAAAAATTCCAAATAATGATAAATTAAACGAAGTGCTTGATATCTTAAGTGAGCTTAAAGAGCAAAAAAGCGTCAATTTAAAGAAATTTAAACTCGATCAAGAAAATCCACTTGTGCAACTTAATGAAAAAAACACCATTTTAAACGATATAAATTACGCATTTTTAAGACTCAAAAATAAAAAAGAATTTCAAAACGAACTTGATCTTATCGCTTTTGAAGAGCTTTTAAAACTTGGCACTTTCAAGCAAATTCAAAGTTTGAGTTTGCATAAAAACGCTCAACAAATCACCGAGCTTTTCAAACGTTTTGAACAAGGTAGTTTGCAAATGAATAATCAAGAATTTGAAAGCTTGCTTAATGAAGCGGTGTTAAGTGAAAAGCAATACCTTGATATCGCTAAATTAAGCACTAAAAAACTTGATCCAGATTCTTTAATAGCGATCTTTAAAAAACTTAAAGAGCAAAATAGCGATGCACTTAAAGCGTATTTGTTTATCTTGGCTGAATTTGGGCTTTTTGATGAGTTAAGACTTGAGCTAAAAATGAGTTCTAAAGAGTATGAAGAGTTCAATATCATACTTTTAGCAAGAGAACATCACAAAAAAGTTGATTTTAACACGCTCGTGCAATAAATAATGATAGACTTTACTCAAAAGCCTTTAATCCTTGCTCCTATGGCAGGTTTTTCTGATCTGCCTTTTAGGGAAGTGGTAAAAAAATTTAACGCTGATTTAACCATAAGTGAGATGATAAGCTCAAATGCTTTGGTGTATGAGAGCAAAAAAACCCTTAAAATGCTTGAAAAATCAAGCCTTGAAAATCCATACATAGTTCAAATCGCAGGCGCTGATAAAGAAGTGATTAAAAAAGCAGTTTTGCTTTTAAATGACTTTGAATTTATCGATGGCATAGACTTTAACTGCGGTTGCCCGGTCAATAAAGTCATCAAACAAAACGCAGGTGCTAGCTTGCTTTTAAATTTAGAGCTTTTAAAAAGCCTTGTAAGCACGATAAAAACGCATTCTAAGAAAAAAAGCCTAAGTGTGAAATTTAGACTTGGCTTTGAGGAAAAAATTCCAGATCAAATCGCACAAGCTTGCGAGCAAGCCGGAGCTGATTTTATCAGCATACACGCACGAACAAGAAAGCAACTTTACAGCGGAAAGGCTGATTATGAGGGCATTTTAAAAGCTAAAAAAGCTGTAAAAATCCCAGTAGTAGCAAATGGAGATATAAGCTTTGAAAATGCTAAAGAAGTCTTAGCCCTCACACAAAGTGATGCTTTGATGATAGGGCGGGCTAGCATTGGTAAGCCTTGGATTTTTTATGAGATTAAAAACGATCAAAAAATCAGCGAAACTTTAAAAAAAGAAATTATCTCTTTTCATTTTGAGGCTATGCTTAAACACTACGGCGAACAAGGTGTAAAGCTTTTTAGAAAGCATTTGCATGAATACTCTAAAGGTTACAAAGACGCTTCAGCTTTTAGAGACAAGATCAATCGCTGTGAGAACGCAAAAGCTATGCAGCAAGAGCTTGAGGCATTTTTTTAAGTGTTTTTTGCTTTTATACTTCTTAATCTTTTGTAATTTTTATTTTTAATGTAATCATTTTTCTTGTAGATTTTTAACTTTTTTGCTTTTTGTAAGCTTTTGCTATGTTGAGTTTAGTTTTTATTTTTTGAAATTTTAAAAGTTGGAACGAAACTTGCTTTTCTTAGAGAAAATATTTTATTTTAAGGAGACAAAAATGTCAAAGCCGATTCAATTAGAAGCTTTAGAGACTTTCAAAGAGGAATTAAGTGCAAAAAAACCTGAGCTTGTATTGCAAGTTTTAAGCTTGCTTGAGAATTTAAAAGCAAAGGCACAAGATGAAAAAATGGTAAGAATTTCAGCAGAGCTTTCTGCAATCTTAAATGATGAAAAAAACTATGAAAAGATCAAAAGCGCTCGCGATTTAAACGAGCTTTTAGAGTTTATCGAGGAGATGAATGAAGCAAATATTATGCTTAAAATTTATCCAAGCGAAAGCTTGCGTTCGTCATTTCCACATTTGGCTCAAGAGTCATTTTTATAAAAAAATTTACGAGGAAATACTATGTTAGCGGCAAAAAGTGATATCATCGATCTTGCATTCAAGCAAGTAAAAACAAGTGCGAGCGAGCCAGCAAGCTCATCAAGTTCAGTAAGTAGTGATGAGGGGCAAAGCTTTTTAGCAAATTTAGTCCAAGCTATCGATGAGACGAATCAATTTTTGCCAGAACGCTTACAAATCAGCGAACAAGAAGTATTACAAGATGCAAGAGCTATGCTTGAAAAAAGCGATCTTTTAGGAGGCTTTGGCAGTTTTGATGAGAGTAAGAACGAGTCTATATTTGAGTCCTTAAGCTTCATGGAGGTTTTGGGAGTTTTAGAAAAACTTCAAATTCAAAGCACAGATATCAAGCTTGGCAATCTTTCAAGCCAAACTCAACAGCTTTTAAGCACACAAAGCAATCTTGAAGCTTTAAAAGGTGCAAAAAATTTAGGCGAACTCTTAGAGCTTGCTAAAGGCTTAAATTTAAATGTTTCAAACATCAAGGTTGATCGCTTGCTTGAGCTTAAAGAAGCTTTTCCAAATTTAAACAAGGCTGAGTTTTTTAACAAGTCTATTGAAAATGTATTCAAGCAATATCTCAACACCAAAATAGCTGCCGCACTTGAGGGCTTAGAAAGCAAGCAAAATACACAAAAATCAAATTCAAAAGATGCTACAAATTTACTTTCAAAAGCATTAAAAAGCTTGGATTTAGAAAACAAAAACAAAAAAACTTTAGTGAGTGAAAATACTGATGAACTAACTCACACCAAAGCTACAAAAATCGACACAAGCTCGCCAAGTAAAGAGCCTAAAGATAAAATCATCGATCATTTAGACAGCAAAATAGAAAACACAAAAGAAAATATAAGCGAAAAAACAGCTAAAAACAGCACTTTAAACACACAAAAAGATGAATTTAAAAGCACTTTGCAAGTGTTAAGCTCAAAAGAAGCTATCAACGATAAGCTTAATAACACAGCCAAAAACAGCTCAAACGCTTCTTTGCAAACACCTAGCACTGAAAAGAGCATAAAAGAAAATACCTTTATCTTACAAGATGAGCCAAACACAAAGGTTTCTTCTAAGAGCTTTAATCAAACTCAAGAGATAAAAGAAACTAAAAGCCAAACTCAAGATCTTACAAAAGAAGTGAGTAAAGAAGGACAAAATACTCAAATTTTAAACTCTAAATTGGTAAAAGAAAAAGAAAAAATACAAACACAAATTCAAAACGAAGATGAAAAAGCAACTCAAAACCAAGCTTTAAAAACTCAAAATGCTGAGCCAAAAAATGCAGAAAAAATCATAACAAAAAATGATTTTGATGTAAAAGATGAGCTTGAAACAATACACAATCAAAATACAAAAGAACTTCCAAAAGAATTTGCAAAAGAAAAAAGCACACCAAAAAGTGAGATAAAAGCAAACTCAAACGAGCAAGTAAAACTTGCAAGTGAGATAAAAACTATGAGTGAGAGCGTAAGAGTAGAAAATAAAGATTTTAAAAGCACAGATGTAAAACCTGCTTTTGAAAATATCTTAAACAAGATCAATACCAAAGAAAACTTAGGCTCAAACGCGCAAAATAACGCAAATAGCGAGCAAAACCAAAATGCTTCAAAAGAACAACAAAACTTGAATTTTGGCAAAGAAAGCACGCAAAAAAGTAGTGAGGAAAGCACCTTAAATATCAATAAAAACGATAATAGCGAGTTAAATTCTTTGATTAAGGATTTAGCTCAAGTATCAAGAAACGAGCTTAAATCAGCAGTAAATGCTAAAGAGACTTTGCAACATTTTGCAAATGATTTAAAAGAGCAAATGGCAAATTACAAAGCTCCAATTACCAAGCTTAATATCACTTTAAATCCATCAAATTTAGGTGAAGTTGAGGTTACCTTGATCCAAAGAGGAAGTAATTTACATATCAATTTTAACACCAATACCAATGCGATGAACTTGTTTATCCAAAACCAAGCTGAGTTTAAAAATTCACTTGTAAATATGGGATTTACAGGGCTTGAAATGAACTTTAGCGATCAAAGCAAAAAAGAGCAAAATCAAGGACAAAACAAAAACAAAAATGCTTTTAATTATGAAAGCGAGTTTGAAAATACAAGTGAAAACAATACCCTAGAACTTGTTTTAGCAAGGTATTTTTAACTTGGAACAAAAATTGCTTTAAATAAAGATAAAATCACAAGGAGAGTAAGATGGCTTTAGCAACAACAACCAATTCAGTTACCACGCCGACAACGACAGCGACGACAGACACAAGCTCAACAAATAATTCAAGTGCAAGTTCAGCAGCCTCAAATGCGATGCTGGATAAAGACGCATTTTTAAAACTTTTGTTGATAGAAATGCAACACCAAGATCCAACCGATCCTATGGATAGTGATAAAATGCTTACGCAAACTTCACAACTTGCTGCTCTTGAAATGCAACAAAATACAAATACCACTATGGAAAAAATGGTTGAAACTATGACTCAGCTTTCAGATGTTATGCTTTCAAGTGGAAATTTATCCGTGCTTAATGCCATAGGAAGAACAGCTGTGATTACAGAAAGCACCTTTAAACTCACAAGCGCGACTGAAAAAATTTCAGCCAAAATGTATCTTCCTAAAGAGACAAAAGACGGAGCAACTTTTCAAGTGCTTAATGCAAATGGTGATGTGGTGCGAAGCATTAAAGTGGCAAAAGATGATCTTAAAGTCGGCACAAACACTATTGATTGGGACGGCAGAAATGACAATGGTAATTATGTTGGAGCTGGCAATTACACGATGAAGGTAAGCTATACCGATGTTGATGGAGGCACTTCTACTAGTGCGTATGGAGCATATCCTATAGAAAGTATTCAATTTAAAGATGGCGTGCCTTACGCTCAAATCGCTGGGCAGTATGTGAAATTTGATCAAATAGCTGAGATTAGCTAAAAATTAAAAAGGCAAAGGGGGAGTTATGTTTAGCGGATTTTATAATGGAGTAAATGGTATCAAAACTCAAAATTTTGGTATAGATATAAGTGCAAATAATATAGCAAATATTAATACTCCGGGCTTTAAATACTCCTCTGCTGAATTTGAAGATATTTTTTATCAAAGAGCAAGCTCTCAATCAACCAACCCTGCCCAATCAGGCTTTGGCGGCACAGGTTCGGCAAGTAAGGTTGTTTTTGAACAAGGCTCATTTATGACAAGTGATGGTGAGTTTGATGTGGCTTTAAACGGCAAGGGTTTTTTTGGCGTTTTGGGGGCAAATAATCAAGCTTATTATACAAGGAATGGTTCTTTTTCAAGAGATGGAAATGGAAATTTAGTCGATAGCTTTGGAAACTATGTTTTAGGCACGATGAATCCAAATTTTTCCCAAATGAGCTTTAGCGACAGAGTTTCTTCTCTTATGGGAACAAATTTAGGCTCAGGCGCAGTTACTTCAGGCTGGACTATAAACAATCCAAATCAAGATTTTAGCATAGGTGCAACAACGACACAAAGCATACTTTCAGTGCCTAAAAATTTATATCTTCCTCCAGAAGTTACCACAAGCGTAAGTTTTAAAGGGAGTTTAAATGCTGAAACTAAAACTCAAAATGTAAAAGTGCCATTAAATACAAATAACATCAATATCGCTACAAATGATGAAGGCAAGATCGTTGCAAGTGGCTCTGTTAATAGAGCTGATATTTTTAGTGCTAAGGCTGGCGAAAGAGTGATTTTAAATTTCAAAGACGCAAATGGCGTGACATCAAGCATTGAAGCGATTTTAGATGAAAATTTAAACTATCAAACTAATGCTGTGGATTTAGCCGGACTTGATAGGGATAGCTTGTATATAGACTCTGCAGTTTTAGCTACCGAGCAAGAAAGTGCAGATAATAAGACTTTAGAAGCTGATGTGTATAATAGCGATGGCTCAAGAAGCACCTTGCGCTACACACTTTCTCGTGTATTACCTCAAGTTGGCGAAAATATCGAATACAGCATAAGTGCTGGGGTGTATAATAGCGATGGAGAATTAGTCGGGGGTTTGAGTAATGGAAATTTAGTCTTTAATCAAAACGGAGCTTTAATTGCTAACTCGCTTACTAGTGTGCCAAATCCAAATGGTGGCACCATCAGTGTCAATCTTGGCACACCTTTAAATGCAAATGTAGGCTCTGGCTATGATGGAGTTTATATCAACAAAAATTCTAACTCAAATGATGAGCTTGTCGTAAGATCAAATGGCTTTGCTGAGGGCTTTTTCTCGCAATATGATATCAGCAAAGATGGCTCTTTAGTCGCACAATTTACCAACGGACGCACTGCCGTTGTAGGCAAACTTGCTTTGTATAATTTTATCAACGAACAAGGCTTAGCTTCAGCTGGTAGCAATAATTTTATGCAAACTTCAAATAGCGGAGCGCCGACTTTTATCTATGATCAAAATGGCAATTTTAATTACACAGCAAGCTTTGTTGGGGGCAAACTAGAGCAATCAAATGCGGATTTAAGCATGGAGCTAACCAATCTCATCGTTATGCAAAAAGCTTTTGATGCAAGCTCAAAAAGTATCACAACAAGTGATGAGATGATACAAAGAGCCATTAATATGAAAAATTAAATTTAAAACACTATGAATAAGTTTGAGCTCAAGTTAAATTCTCAAGCTCAAATTTGTGTTTTAAGCCTTGTAAAAGGCTATTTGATCAAAGTGCTAATGGCTTTAAAGTGTTCGTTTTTTGCATCACTCATCAAGCCAAATAAAAAGCTTTCAGTATTGATGATTTTTGCTCCACAAGTTTGCATAAAACGCAAAGCATTTTTGTGATTTTCTTTGCTTCTTGAGCTTAGAGCATCTTCGATAAGCCATACTTCAAAGCCCATTTTCAAAGCCATAATCACACTTTGCAAAACACAAATATGTGTTTCTATGCCAAAAAAGACTAAGCTTTTGCAATTTGTGCTTTTTATGCATTTTACGATCGCTTCATCGTTCATTACACTAAAAGAAATTTTTTCAAAAAGCCTTACTTGAGGGCTTTCATCATTATGATCTAAGGCGTTAAAATCAGCTATAGTTTTAAATTTCAAAGCCTCATCAGTCTTACCCAAACCCTTTGGATACTGCTCGCTTATGAGCGTTTTTATGCCAAGTTTTCTTGCCCCAGTAAGTAAAATTTGAGCGTTTTTCAGCACTTTTTCTTTGTAAAACATTGCTGGGATAAGTCTTTCTTGTATGTCAAGTCCTAAAAGTAGGCTTTCATCTTTTTGTAGTAAGGTTTGCATATTTTCTCCTTTTAAATTTCGCCTTTTTGAATGAGCTTTTGCCCTTTGTAAATCCCATAAAGCTTAGAGCTACCATCTTTCATCATAACAATCACTGGATATTCTTCATCTTCAAAGCCTTGCTCCATACCAGCACTTCCTTGAGGCATACCCGGCACAGCCAAGCCTATCACATTTTTTGGCTTTTCTTTTAAAAGCCACGATACGGCTGATTCTGACATATGCCCTTCTATAGCATAGCCTGCGATGATACCTGTATGACAACTTTGAAATTCTGGTTTGATATTCATTTTGTATTTTACTTGCATAAAATCATCACTTTTATGCACCTTGAGTGTATAGCCCTTTTCTTGCATATATTTTGCCCACAAATCACAACACCCACAAGTTTTGCTTTCATAAAGTTCGATAAGCTTGTCATTTGCCAAAAGTGGCAGGGTTAAAAGACACGCTAAAACAATCTTTTTCATTGCTGCTCCTTTTCAATTTGAAATTAAAGTATTGTAACACGCTTTGCTAACATTATGTTTGCAAAATGAATAAAAAACGATTTTTTATTCATTCTTATGCTAAAAAGTAAAGCAATATACGCCTTTTAAGCAAAATTTTGCTATAATTTGCATTTTTAAATGATAAAAGGCGTTTTGATGAGTGCGGATTTAAAATTTGATTATAAGGCTTTGGCAAAGGAGTTTGGCACTCCTTTTTATATCTATGACTTTGATATGATTAAAGAACGTTTTTTGCGTTTAAAAACAGCTTTTAAAGCAAGAAAATCTCAAATTTTTTATGCCATGAAAGCTAACTCAAATTTAAGCCTTTTGTCTTTGCTTAAGGAGCTTGATAGCGGATTTGACTGCGTAAGTATAGGCGAGGTAAAAAGGGCTTTACAAGTTGGCACTAAGCCGTATAAGATCATTTTTAGTGGAGTGGGAAAAAGCGAGCTTGAGCTAAAACAGGCTCTTGAATATGATATTTTGTATATCAACCTTGAAAGTGAAGCTGAAATGTATGTGCTTGAAAATGTGGCAAAAAAGCTAGGTATTAAAGCTCGTATCAGCATAAGAGTAAATCCAAATGTCGATGCAAAAACCCACCCTTACATCTCTACAGGGCTAAATGTTAATAAATTCGGCGTTGCCTTTGATCTTGCAAGAAAAATGTATCTTTACGCTCATAAAAGTGAATTTTTAGAGCCAGTTGGTATTCATTTTCACATAGGCTCGCAACTTCTTGATATAAGCCCAATACACGAGGCAAGCGCCCTTGTAGCCAAACTTGTGCGTGAGTTAAAAGCCTTAAATATAGAGCTTAAATTTTTTGATATAGGCGGTGGTTTAGGTGTTTCTTATGAAGGCGAAAGCGAGCCAGATTTATATGCTTATGCTCAAGGTGTGCTTGGCTCTTTAAGTGGGCTTGATCTTACCATAGCACTTGAGCCGGGACGCTTTTTGGTTGCACGAGCTGGTGAGCTAGTAAGTAGCGTGCTGTATGAAAAGATCACACCTTCAAAACGCTTTATTATAACAGATGCGGCGATGAATGATCTTTTACGCCCAAGCCTTTATAATGCCTATCATGAGATAGTTTTACCTTATAATGAGGGCGAAAAAAGTCCTTGTGATGTGGTGGGTGGAATTTGTGAAAGTGGGGATTTTTTTGCTAAAGATAGGCTTTTAGAGCAAAGCAAAAATGGGGATATACTCGTGATTAAAAATGCTGGGGCATATGGTTTTTCTATGAGTAGCAATTATAATACCCGCCCAAAAGTATGCGAGCTTGCTAAATTTAAAGATGAAAATGACAAAACACAAATCAAACTTATCCGCAAAAGACAAAGCTTTGAAACTTTAGTGCAAGATGAGCTTGAGTGTTTGAAAGAGGGGTAAATATGTTTTTCATCGATGTGCAAGGCACGCTTTTAAGTGATATAGATAAAAGCTTGATCACTGGGGCTAAGGAATTAATCAGCTTTTTAAATGAAAAAAACTTAGCCTATGTTATCGTTACAAATAATACCAAAAAGCTTGATTTTTTAGAGCATTTAAGAGCAAAGGGACTTGATATAAAGGATAATGCTTATATTGATCCCTTTGTTGTGCTTTTAAGCTTGCTTGAGCCTTGCAAAATCGCTGCTTTTGGCTCAGCCGAGTTTAAACAAAGCCTTGAAAAGCTTGGTTTTAGTTTGGATTATAAAGAAGCAAAGGCTGTGCTTGTGGCGAGTTTTGATGGCTTTTTGATGAATGATTTTGCTGCTATGATAGAGCTTGCAAAATCTGGAGTAAGGGTGATTGCTTTGCATGAAACAAGTATTTATAAGAAAAATGAGAGGCTTTATCCAGGTGTTGGAGCCATTATGAAAATGCTTGAATACGCGAGCAATGCAAGCTATGAGGTGGTTGGAAAGCCAAGTTTTGCCTTTTATAAAAGGGCTTTAGAGCTTTTAAAAAGTCAAGATAAAAGGGCAAGTTTTGAAAATACGCTTATCATTAGTGATGATTTTAGGGGCGATTTGGTGCAGGCTAAGGCACAAGGCATGCAAACAGCTTTGGTTTTAAGTGGTAAAATTTCAAGCACAAAAAACCTTGATGAAAGCAAGCTTGACTTTGTCTATCCTAGTGTGGCTGAGTTTTTGCAAAATTTAAAGGAAAAATGATGAATTTAGAGGATTTAAGGGCAAAGATTGATGAGGTTGATAATGAGATTTTAAAGCTACTTGGCAAGCGAATGTCTTATGTAAAAAGTGTTGGCGAACTTAAATATAAAAACAAAGGACAAATTTATCGTCCAGAGCGAGAACTTGCTATTATCAAGCGTTTAAAAAGCTTAAATCAGCAAAATTTGCTTGATGAAAAGGCAATCGAAGCTATTTATCAAGAAATTTTTGCCGTTTCAAGAAATCTTGAAAAGCCTCAAATTGTAGCTTATCTTGGACCAGAAGGCTCTTACACACATCAAGCTGCTCAGGCTCGTTTTGGGGCTGTGAGTGCTTATAGGGCTTTAGCTACGATTGAAGATGTGTTTAAAGAGCTCGCTAATAAAGAAGCAAATTACGCAGTCGTGCCTATAGAAAACAACACAGAAGGTGCGGTTGGCATTACGATGGATTGTTTGGCTAAATTTAAGGAGATAAAAATCTTTGGTGAGCTTTATATGGATATACACCATTCTTTTGTGAGTTTAAATGATGATTTAAAGCAAATCAAACGCATTTATTCTCACCCACAAGGATATAATCAATGTCATAATTTCATACAAAGTCACAACCTCAATGAAATCGAGTTTATTGCGAGTAAATCTACAGCAAACGCGGCTTTTTTAGCCTCAAAAGATGAGTATTCAGCCGCCATTTGCTCAAAAATCGCAGCCAAACTTTATAAAGTGCCTGTGCTTTTTGAAAAAATAGAAGATAATGCTGCAAATCGCACAAGATTTTTAATCTTAAATGAAAACAAATTCCCACAAATGCCAAATTGCAAAACCTCTATACTAGCACATACAGCTCACAAACCCGGAGCCTTGTTTGATCTTTTAAGCTCATTTAAAAAAGAAAATATCAATATCTACCGCCTAGAATCACGTCCTGTAAAAAGTAAAGACTTTTTACATAGTTTTTACATAGACTTTGAAGGGCATATTGATGATGCAATAGTGCAAAAAGCTATAGGATCGCTTAAAGAGCTTGTTTGGCTTGGATCATATCTTAAAGCTGAGTAAAAATTTAAAAGGAGAAAAGATGAAATTTAATGATTTTTTAAATAATCTAAGCAATTATGAGCCGGGTAAGGATATAGAAGTTATAGCCAGAGAATACGGCGTGAGTGAAGTGATCAAGCTTGCAAGCAATGAAAATCCACTTGGCACTTCCCCATTAGCCTTAAAAGCCTTACAAGAAAACGCTCATAAGGCGTATTTGTATCCAGATGATAGTATGAGTGAGCTTAAAATGAAGCTTGCAAATAAATTTAAAGTAAGTGAAAAAGAGCTTATTATCGGGGCAGGAAGCGATCAGATCATCGAATACGCTGTGCATTCAAAGCTTAATACCCAAAATGCTTTTTTGCAGTGCGGAGTAAGTTTTGCGATGTATGAAATTTATGCTAAGCAAACAGGAGCAAGATGCTATAAAACAGCTTCTATTACACATGATTTAAGTGAGCTTAAAGCCCTTTATAGCAAGCACAAAGATGAGATTAAGCTTGTATTTTTGTGCGTGCCAAACAATCCTTTGGGCGAGTGTTTAAATGCAAGTGAGGTTGAGGATTTTTTAAGTTTTGTTGATGAAGATTGTTTGGTGGCAATTGACGCTGCGTATAATGAATTTGCAAGCTTTAAGGACGAAAAAAAGCATTTAGAGCCACAAAAATTACTTAAAAAATATAAAAACGCCTTATATCTTGGCACTTTTTCAAAGCTCTATGCTTTGGGTGGGCTTCGCATAGGCTATGGTGTGGCAAATGAAGAGATTATTAAAGCTTTTTATAAGCTTCGTGCGCCTTTTAATGTAACAAATTTAAGTTTAAAAGCTGCAGTGGCTGCTTTAGACGATGAAGATTTCATTTCAAGAACTTTAGAAAATAATTTTAACGAGATGAAGTTGTATGAAGAATTTGCTTTAAAACACGCAATTTCTTTTATACCAAGTTATACAAATTTTATTACTTATTTCTTTGATGAAAAAAATAGCAGTGATTTGTCTGAAAAATTGCTTAAAAAGGGTATAATAATACGAAATTTAAAATCATATGGTTTAAATGCAGTGAGAATCACCATAGGCAAGCCTTATGAGAATGAACGATTTTTTACTGAATTTGAGAAAATCATATAAAATGATATAAAAAGATTGAGGGTGTATGGAAGAATTTAAAAATATGCTGCACCAAATCGGGCAGCTGTATCAAAATCTAAGCAAAAGACAACGTATAGTAATAGCTGCTTCTATCGTTGTAGTGATAGGGTTTTTGGTATTTTTAGCACTTTATAAAGGCACAGGTTCAAGTGCAAAATCAAACTATGCTGTTTTGGTAGAAAATACCGATGCGAGCAATGCAGCCGCTATCGTTACGAGACTTGATCAAGCTGGAGTGCCTTATATCTTACAAAATGAAAATACCATTTTAGTGCCACAAGATCAAGTCTATAGACAAAAGATGATGGTAGCAAGCGAAGGACTTATCAAAGACTCTAAAATGGGCTGGGAAGGCTATGATCAACAGCAGTTTGGAGCTACAAGCGAGGATCAAAGGATTAAGTATCTTAGAGCCATACAAACTGAACTTGCACGCACCATAGAAAGCTTAGAGCCTATACAAAGGGCGAGTGTGCTTATAGCTATCCCTAAAGATAGTGTTTTTACCGAAAGGCAAACCCCACCCACAGCTTCAGTTGTGCTTAATATCAAAGAAGGATTGAAGCTTACGCCTAAGCAAATTGATGGTATTAAAAATATAGTCGCTTCAGCTGTGCCAAAACTTGGTAAAGAAAATGTAAGAATCACCGATCAAAAGGGCGTGCCTCTTGAAGAAGATCAAGCATATGAAAGTGATTTAATCGCTACTCAAATCAAATACAAAAGAGACAGAGAACAAGAATTAGAGCAAAAGATTATCAATACCCTCGCACCTTTTGTAGGCGGCACAGATAAGGTTGTGGCAAATGTCAACATAGACTTTGACTTTTCACAAATGGAATCTCAAAGCGAAGTGTATGATCCAAACACTGTTGTAAGAAGCGAACAAACTTTAAATGAAGAGCGAAGAGGCTTTAAAGATCCAACCATACAAGGCGTTCCAGGAGCTGTGTCAAATATCTCGCCAGTTGAAGGCTTGCAAGACAATACAAGTGGTGAGTATAGCACCAAAAATCAAACCACAACAAATAATGAAATTTCAAAAACCATTACTAATACAAAAAAATCATTTGCTACTATACTTCGCACTTCAGCCGCGGTAATGATTGATGGAAAATACCAAGAAAGCATAAATGAAAATGGCGAAGTGGTAACTGAGTATATCCCACTAAGTGATACCCAGCTTCAAAATATACAAAATTTAGTCCAAAGAACGATAAATTATGATGTTGCAAGAGGCGATTCAGTCGCTGTGAGTAACTTGGAATTTGCAAAAGGTGATGTTAAGGTTGAAAGTAAGGTTAAAACCTTTTATAGTCGCTTTATTGAGCCATTTATCCCACCTGTTAAATACTTCATTGCAGCGATTTTACTTTTTATCTTTTACAAAAAAGTTATCGTGCCATTTACGCAAAAAATGCTTGCAGATGTTGCTGCAGCTGAAGAGCAAGAGCAAAAAGATGCTGGATTTATCGAAGATGCTGAAGATGCGTTGGAGAAATTTAATGCTGCACGAAAAAGAGTGGAAGAGCAGCTTGGTTTTGGTGATAGTATCAATGAAGATGCGTTGCAGTATGATGTCTTGCTTGAAAAACTAAAAGCTTTAGTGAGCGATAAAAGTCAAGAAGTGGCTACTTTGCTTCAAACTTTAGTAGAAAATGATAGCGAATATAACGAACATAAGGATATGTGATGATCAAGCTTAGCGAAGAACAAAAGATGATCTATGACGATCTTTCTATGCCAGAAAAGATCGCTATTTTTTTAATCCAACTTGGAGAAGATGTAACAACTGTTGTGTTTTCTCATATGGAGATTAATATCATCACCGAAGTTTCTCGCTACATAGCTATGGCAAAGCAGGTGGATAAAACCGTCGCAACAGCTGTTTTAGAAGAGTTTTATACCCTACTTCAATCAAATCAATACATCAAAAGCGGTGGCTTAGAATACGCCAAAGAAATACTTTATAAAACTTTTGGTCCAGAAATTGCAAATAAAATTTTAGAAAAACTCACCAAAAGTATGGAAAATAATCAAAATTTTGCATACTTAGCGCAAATTAAGCCTCAACAGCTTGCAGACTTTATCACTAAAGAACACCCTCAAACCATAGCCTTAATCCTAGCTCATATGGATTCAACTCATGCGGCTGAAACTTTGGAGTATTTTAGCGATGAGTTAAGGGCTGAGGTTGTTATTAGAATGGCAAATCTTGGTGATATCTCTCCAAGTATCATTAAAAGGGTTTCTGCTGTGCTTGAAAGTAAGCTTGAAAGCCTTGCAAGTTACAAGGTTGAAGTGGGTGGTCCAAGAGCTGTGGCTGAAGTGCTTAACCGCTTAGGACAAAAAGCGTCTAAATCAACCATTACTTATATCGAACAAAGTGATGAAAAACTTGCTGAAACGATTAAGGACTTAATGTTTACCTTTGATGATATTGCTAAACTTGGCACACAAGCAATCCGTGAAATTCTTAAAGTTGCTGATAAAAGGGATCTTATGGTGGGACTTAAGGGCGCAAGTGAAGAGCTTAAGCAAAAGTTTCTTGCCAATATGTCTACTCGTGCGAGCGAAGCTTTCCTTGAAGAAATGGGCTTTTTAGGAGCTGTTCGGGTTAAAGATGTTGAGGAATCGCAAAGAAAAGTTGTCGAGGTTGTGCAAAGACTTGCAGAGCAAGGATTAGTTCAAACCGGCGAAGCTGATGAGATGATAGAATAGGCTTAAACTATGGCAAAAAATACCAATGTAATTTCACAAAGCAATGCAAACGAACATATCGTTGAGAACTATCATTTTAAGGTAATGAGTGAATTTGCAAGCACTCAGGAACAAAACCGCATGCAAGAGGCTTTAAATGCACCAGTTCCTCCAGCCACTACCCAAGAAGCTATGCCTTTGGAAGAAAAACCTAACCCACAAGTAGCTGAGCCAACTTTGCAAGCCCCATTAGAAGAAGAAAACAAAAGTGAGGCAAATGCTCCTTTTCAGTCAAGCTTTGTCGAGGATTTGCTGAAAAAAACTGATGAAATGTCTGGCAATATCATCAAGCTTCAAATGCAAATTGAAAGTCAAGAAAGTGAATTTAACAACCGCTTAAATGCCGAGCTTGAGGGAGCAAAAGAAAAATTTACTCAAGAAGGGTATAACAAGGCAAAAGCTGAGTTTGATAAAGAAACAAATGAGCTTAAAGATAAATATCTTAAAAGTGTGGCTAAGCTTGATGAGGCATGTGCGAATTTAGATGTGTTTGTGGCTAAAAACGAACAAGAGCTTGCTAATACTGCTATTGAAATCGCAAAAGAAGTGATTAACAAAGAGCTCGAGGAAAATTCAGCCCAAATTGCTTTAAATCTCTCAAAAGAGCTTATCTCAGAGCTTAAAGGTGCTGCAAGTATAGAACTTAAAGTAAGCCCAAGTGATTATGATTTTGTAAAATCCGAGCTTAAAGAACTTACTCATCTTAAAGTTAGTCTTGATGATGCTATCTCAAAGGGTAGTGTTATCGTGCTTAGCGATGTAGGAAATATAGAGTCAAATTTAAATTCTCGTCTAAATAAAATCAAAAAAATGGTTAGCCAATGACAGCTTTAAGCATAGAGCATGAAAGGCTTCAAGAGCTTGATTTGCAGGCTTTAAATGAACTTGCCGCAAATTTAAGAACAAGGATTATAGAAGTTGTAAGCAAAAACGGCGGACACTTAAGCTCAAATTTGGGTGTTGTGGAGCTTAGCATTGCTATGCACTGCGTTTTTGATTATAAAAATGATCCTTTTATCTTTGATGTTTCTCATCAAAGCTATGCACACAAGCTTCTTACCGGTAGGGCTGATTTTTTTCATACGCTTAGGCAGTTTGGGGGCTTAAGTGGTTATACTAAAGAAACAGAGGGGGATTATTTTGTCGCTGGACATTCAAGCACAAGCATATCCTTGCTTGTTGGAGCCTGTAAAGCTATAAAGCTAAAAAAGCAAAACCGCACACCCATAGCTTTAATCGGCGATGGAGCAATGAGTGCTGGTATGGTGTATGAAGCCTTAAATGAGCTTGGCGAGAGAAAATATCCTTGCGTCATCATCTTAAATGATAATGAAATGAGTATAAGTAAGCCCATTGGAGCGATCTCAAGATATCTTTCAGGAGCTATGGCAAGTGAGTTGTATCAAAAATTTAAAAGGCGCGTTGAAGGCGTTTTAAGTTATCTGCCTCAAAGTGCAACTTATATGGCAAAACGTTTTGAGGAGAGTTTTAAGCTTATAACTCCGGGAATTTTGTTTGAAGAGTTAGGACTTGAGTATATAGGTGTGATTAATGGGCATAATTTAAACGAACTTATCCCTGCCCTAAAAAAAGCCAAAGCTATGCAAAAACCTTGTATAGTGCATACTCAAACCATCAAAGGCAAAGGTTATGAAAAGGCTGAAGGTAAAAATGCTAAATGGCACGGTGTAGGTGCTTTTGACATACAAACCGGACAAGCTGTGAAAAGCTCAAACACATCAAAGTCAGCCACAGAGCTTTTTGCTTTAAATTTGCTTGAACTTGCCAAAGAATTTGATGATATAGTAGGTGTTACAGCAGCTATGCCAAGTGGAACAGGGCTTGAAAAGCTTATAGAAGCTTATCCAGAGCGATTTTTTGATGTGGCGATTGCCGAACAACACGCTGTAACTTCTATGGCAGCTATGGCAAGAGAAGGCTTTAAGCCATTTATCGCTATTTATAGCACCTTTTTGCAACGCGCTTATGATCAAATCATACATGATTGTGCGATTATGAATTTAAATGTAGTTTTTGCCATAGATAGAGCTGGCATTGTCGGTGAGGATGGCGAAACGCACCAAGGAGCTTTTGATATAAGCTTTTTAGCCTGTGTGCCAAATTTAACCCTTATCGCACCAAGAGATGAGGCGATGATGAAAGAAGTTATGCGTTATGCTTATCATCATCAAGGTTGCATAGCTTTTCGCTATCCAAGGGGAAGTTTTTTACTCAATGATGAGTTTAAGCCTTCTAAGATAAAGCAAGCAAAGGCTCAGTGGCTCATAAAAAATGAAAGCAAAATCGCATTTTTAGGCTACGGACAAGGTGTTGGTAGGGCTTTTGGAGTGCTTAAATACCTTGAAAAAGAGGGCTTGAAAGACTATGCAAATTTGATTGATTTGATTTTTGCTAAGCCTTTAGATGAGGTGCTTTTAAAAGAACTTGCCTTGCAAAGTCAAATTTGGTTTGTTTTTAGTGATAGTGCAAAGATTGGTGGTGTGGCAAGTTTGCTTGAAACTTTCGTGCAAACTCATAATTTAAAAGTTAAAATCATCAGCTTTGAATACAAAGATGAATTTATCACCCACGGACAAACAAATGAGGTTGAGCAAAGTTTAGGCTTAGATACACAAAGTTTAGCCTTGCAGATAAAACGATACGCACAGCCTTGAAATAAATTTAAGTATATATAAACAAAGTTTGTAAATTCTTAAATAATAAAAAATATCCTTTAGTATAAACTTATTTTAAACTTTTTTTTGTATTATTACACAATAAATAAAATTACAAAAAAGGTCGTTTATGGAACTTGTGCAACTCTTAAAAAATCACGATTTAAAAGCTACTCCACAAAGGCTTTGCGTGCTTAAAATCCTTAAACGCCACGAACACCCAAATATAGACGAACTTTATAAGCAAGTGCGCGAAGAATACCCATCAATCTCACTTGCCACCGTGTATAAAAATCTCAATACCTTACAAGAACAAGGTTTGGTTGTTGAAGTCAATGTGCCTAATCAAAAAACGTATTATGATATATACGAAGAGCCACACATTCACCTTGTTTGCTCAAGGTGTGGTCATATAGATGATCTTAATTTCAAAGACACAAATTTAGCCCTTTATCAAGAAGAGATAGAAAAAAAGATAGGCAATTTAATCGATCATTTAAGCATAAGTGCAAGGGTTGATGGTTGCTCTAAATGCCGCCAACGCTAAATTTTAGGAAAGCGTATGCAAAAACAAGAACAAATCGTAGAAATGTTTAACCAAATTGCTCCAAGTTATGACAAAGCAAATAGAATTTTAAGTTTTGGAGTAGATATAAGCTGGCGAAAAAAGGCTTGTGAAAGAGTGCTTAAATGCTTTGATGAGCATAAAAAACTTAAAATCGTTGATGTGGCGTGCGGAACAGGCGATATGCTTGAAATTTGGCAGGCAAAGGCTAAAGAGTTACACAAATCCATCTCTTCTCTCATCGGTATAGATCCAAGCACTTCAATGCTTAAGATTGCTAAGAAACGCTTTTCAAAACTTGAATTTATCGAGGCAAAAGCCCAAGAACTTCCCCTTAAAGATAAAAGCGCAAATATTATCAGTATAAGTTATGGAATTCGCAATGTCGTGCAAAGAAAAGAGGCTTTAAAAGAGTTTTTTAGAGTGCTTGATAAGGGTGGGATTTTGTTGATTTTAGAATTTACAAAAAGAGAAAAAGGTGGGCTTGTCGCTTGGATAAGGGATTTTTATCTTAAATACATACTGCCAAAAATTGGTTCATTCATCAGCAAAAATTCTCAAGCCTATGAATACCTTCCCCATTCAATTGATGCGTTTTTAAGCAAGGAAGAGCTGATTAAAGAGCTTGAAGAAGCTGGTTTTAAGATGATGTATTATGAAAGTTTGAGTTTTGGTATAAGTTCAATGTTTGTTGCCATAAAAGAAAAATGAAAGTCAGCGAGCTTAACCTTAAAGCAAAAAGCTTGCTTGAGGCGCATTTTGAGAATATTAGCCTTAGTGGAGAAGTCTCTAAGATCACTTTTCATGGTTCAGGGCATTGGTATTTTGACTTAAAAGATGAAAAATCAAGTATAGCCTGCGCTATGTTTAAAGGCTTTAATTCAAGGCTTGATTTTAAGCCAAAAGTAGGGGATTTTTTAGAATTAAATGGCTTTGTGAGCTTATATGCTGAAAGTGGGCGGTATCAGTTTATCGCTAAGGATATGAAAAATTCAGGCTTTGGTGATTTAGAAGCGCAGTTTTTAGCTCTTAAAGAAAAGCTTGAAAAAGAAGGGTTGTTTGAAATAATCCACAAAAAACCCTTGCCAAATTTTCCCTCAAAAATCGCCCTTATCACTTCCTTAACCTCTGCTGCTTTGCAAGATATGCTTAAGCTTATCAACCAAAAAGGCTATTTTTTAGCCCAAATTTATATTTTCAATGCCCTTACTCAAGGAAGTATTGCGCCAAATTCTCTCATAAGAGCTTTGCAAAGGGCTGATGAGTATGGTTTTGATCTCATCATTATTGCAAGGGGTGGTGGAAGTAGGGAGGACTTGTTTTGTTTTAACGATGAGGGTTTAGCAAGAGCGATTTTTCACGCTAAAACACCTATTATATCGGCTATTGGACACGAGATTGATTATGTGATTAGTGATTTTGTGGCTGATTTTAGGGCTCCAACACCAAGTGCAGCGATTGATCTTATTTTTATGAGTAAAAATGAACTTGAGCAAAAGCTTGATGAGCTTGAGTTTGCTCTTAAAACTTGTTTGAAAAACAAAATTCATAATGCGGATTTTTCTTTGCTGAGTCTTGAAAGGCTTTTTAAAGCCAAATCTTTGCACACCATCATCGAGGACAAGATCAAACAAATCGAGTTTTTACAAAAACAACTCAACTCGCTTATACGCAACAAACTCGAGCATTTTAAACTCAAACTTATGAGTTTAAACAACGCTTTTTTGCAGCACGAAGCTTTTTTCCAAAAGAGCAAAGATCTTGTAAGTATCCAAAAAGATGGACAAAAAATTCGCCTTGAAGAACTTTCAAAAGATGATATTATCACACTTTGTTCTCAGGACACTCAAAGAGAAGCTAAACTTTTATGAGCATAAAAACTCAAACTTGTGTTGCCAAATTTTTTATGTTTGATTTGCTTGAATTCACCTAAATTTTTATCAAATAATATTTTGCAGTGGTGTTCGATGATGATATAAACTATATTTTTACTATGCAAATTTAAGATCAAATTGATAATTTTTTCATAAATATCCTCAAAACCAGCTCGTATATCAAAAGGCGGATCAAGATAAATGATAACTTCATCTTGAAGCGTTTCAAGCAAGTGTGGCAAAAATACAAAGCTATCTGCTTTATGCACAAAAAGCGTATTTTCATCAATACTCTTTGCGTTTAAAAGAGCTATCTCATAAGCTTTAGCGTCTTTTTCTATAGCATAAGCTTTTAAAGCATAATGGCTTAAAGCGCTCGCAGCCATTACAGCGCTTCCACCAAAAGCTTCTATGAAAATTCTATTGTTGAGTTGATTTTGCAAGACATTGAAAACGCAGTCTTTGACTATACTTTTTGTGCTTCTTGTTGTCTTTAAACTTGGTAAAATGAGCTTTTTGCCTTTAAATTTACCACTTTGTATGAGGGTAAAAAGTTTTTTATTAGACGCGTTTTTATTCATCAAGGGCGCTAAGAAGCTTAGTTTTTAAGGCGTCAATAGCCCTGTCAATCTCGTTTTGATAACTCTTTCTAAACTCACTTGCGATATGCTCTATCTTTTCTTCTAGAGCTTTTTTCTTCTCCAAAGCTTTTTTTTCAGCAAGCTCGCAAAGTGCGGTATGAAATTCAAGTAAGGCATTTAAAAGCTGTTCCTTGCTAAAAGGCACGCTAAGTTGGCTTGAGGACTTGGCGATGATGAATTGTGGCTTGAGTTCATTGCTTTTTTCATCACACACCAAAAAATCGCAATCCTTTTTCATCACCAAATATTCTCTTAAAAAGAGTCTTAAGGCATTTTCAAGGATAATATCTTTGCATTCTAGAGCTATTTTCATTTTTTGACTTTAATTTATTTTTATTCTTAAAATACACATTATATCAAATTTTTTTGGAATTTTTTGGTTTTGCTCTTTTAAAATTGCTATATTATCTTAAAATATTAATTTGAGCTTGTATTGTAAAATATTTTTTTGATTTGTTGATCTTTTAATAGCCGATAATTTTCATATTAATTAAGATATTTTTAAGTATAAAATTTATAATTTTTTGTTAAAAATATCTTACAATGTAAAAAAAAGTAACATTAAATTTGAATTTTCCGTTTTTTTTTTTTTTTGTATTTTACACTGCGACACCTTTTTAAGATAGAATGAAAACTTATAAAGCTTTGTTGAAGAGTTTTTACACTACTTAAAATAAGGATAGAAATAATGAAGTTCTTAAACCAAATGAGTTTAGGCACAAAAGCAAGTGCCTGTATTGTTGCAGTTTTTGCCTTTTGTATGATCGTAATGACCATACTTTTAACAAACAGCTCAGCAAAAATTCAAGAAAAAGAGTCTCAAAAACTCATCGCTAATGTTGCTGCAAGGGTAAGTAATATCATTGATAGCTATATGAAAGAGATTATCGCCGTTTTAAAGCTTTCTCAAGATAGTATAGAAGAGATGTTGCTTGAAGATCGGAATTTACAAGAGCAGATCAAAGATCAAATTTATTTTGCGATTGATGCGACTTCGTATGCAACTTATGCGTATGTTTATCTTAAAGATACAAGTGTGCTAAATGGCGAGGTTATGGATAGTAAATATAAACTGCCAAATAATGAATTTATGATACTTGTGACTGATACAAATATCGATAAAAAAGGCGGAGTTGAAATTTTGCAAGCTGATGAGGCGATCGCTCATTTTGATTCTGTGCAAAAGGCTTTGCAAACAGGACAAGAAACTATGGGTGAGCCAAGCTGGCAAAGTATAGGAAATTTTGAGAGTAGGTTTGGTTTTGGCGTGAATTATCCTTTGTTTGATAAAAATCATAAAGTTATAGGTGTAGTAGGAATGTTTATCGATGAAGAGGCTTTATCTAAAAGTGTTTTATCTGATCGATTTTCTGTTTTTGATCAAGATTATCGCACTTTACTAAGTTCTCAAGCAAATGTCGTTGCTCACCCAAATAAAGATGTGATTGGCAAATCCTTTACCGCATTAAATACCGATCCAAGCGCAGCTGCCCTGCTCAATGCTATACAAAACAAACAAGACGCTCTTATAAGTTATAAAAATATACAAGGCACAACAACTTTTGCTGGGATAAAAATTCTTGATTTGGGTAAATTAGGATATATGGTTTCAGCTGTTGTTGCCCCGCAAGAGTCTATTTTTGCACCTGTTTATGATTTGAGGCGAATGATTATTTTGATGGTGCTTGTGTGTTTATCTATAGGAGTTGTATTTACGATTTTTTATGTAAGAAAAGCAATAGTTTCAAGGGTAAACAATATCTCCAAACAGCTTCTTAGTTTTTTTGATTATATCAATCACAAAACAAACACCATGCCAAAATCTCTTCCTCCAAAGGCACATGATGAGCTTGGTTTAATGGCTTTGGCGATTAACGAAAGTATCCAAAAAACACAGATTGGTTTAACTCAAGATCAAGAAGCCGTCCAACAATCAGTCCAAACCGTGCATATAGTAGAAGAAGGTGATCTAAGTGCAAGAATCACAGCTAGCCCTAAAAATCCTCAGCTTATAGAACTTAAAAATGTATTAAATCGCTTACTTGATGTCTTACAACACAGAGTAGGTTCAAATTTAAATACCATTCGTGAAGTCTTTGAAGAATATAGAAATTTAGACTTTAGAAATAAAATTCCTAATGCAAGTGGTAATGTAGAAATCACAACTAATATCTTAGGCGATGAAATCGTAAAAATGCTTAAAACCTCATCTGACTTTGCCAACTCTTTAAGTGAAGAAAGTGGCAAACTCCAAGAAGCTGTAAATGCTCTCACTCAAAGTTCAAACTCACAAGCTCATTCTTTAGAAGAAACAGCAGCAGCTTTAGAACAAATCACTTCTTCTATGCAAAATGTCTCGACAAAAACAAGTGATGTTATCACTCAAAGTGAAGAGATTAAAAATGTC